>JAVBTU010000402.1:0-8071 GCA_031556015.1 Thermoguttaceae bacterium | reverse complement strand
AGCGGAGTCATGGGGAGCCGCAGTTCGCCGGTGTCGCGGCCGAGCATTTTCATCGCGGCCTTGACCGGAATCGGATTGGTCGCCAGGGAAAGCATGTCGCGGCAAAGGCGGAACGTCTTGAAATGCAGCCGTCGCGCTTCGTCGAGATTACCGGCTTCGAACGCTTGGCACAGGGCGATCATGTCGGCGGGGACGATGTTGCCGACGACCGAAATCACACCGCGAGCCCCGACCGCCAGGAGCGGAAGCGTCAAACTGTCGTCGCCGCTGAGAACGGTCAGGTCGGTTGCCGCCGTGATCGCCGTCGCTTGATCGAGCGAGCCGGTCGCTTCCTTGACCATCGTGATATTTTTGAATTCCGCCAACCGGATGATCGTCGACGGTTCGATGTTTTTTCCCGTTCGGCCCGGAATGTTGTAAATACAAATCGGAATTTCGACCGATTCGGCCAGACGCTTGTAATGCTGGTAAAAACCCTCCTGCATCGGTTTGTTGTAATACGGTCCGACGACCAGCGCGGCGTCGGCGCCCGCTTTTTCCGCTTGCCGGGTCAGCCAAAGCGCTTCTTCGGTGCTGTTTCCCCCCGTACCGGGCATCACCTTGATCTTGCCCGCCGCGGCTTCCACGGCGGCTTTAATGACACGCTCATGTTCGTCGAAATCAAGCGTCGGCGATTCGCCGGTCGTTCCGACGGGAACGATCGCGGTCGTTCCGGCTTTAATCTGGAATTCGATTTGCCGCTGAAACGCCTCGTAATCGACCTGTTCGCCTTTGAAAGGCGTAATCAAAGCCACGGAAAGTCCGGCAAAGTCTTCGGATCGTGTCGACATGGATTTTCAATTCGTTCAATTCCTCGTTAGTCCCGGAGCCTGCCCCGGACACGCAAATCACTCTTAGTTTCCCGACAATTCGAGAGGAGCGATCAGTCTCGAATTAGAGCATAAGCCCCCTTGATTTTCAAGTGAGTGTTCAGAAGTTCATTTTGTTCAGCTTGTTCTGGTAATATTATTTACAGAAACTTTTTTCCTGAAACAGGATTGAATAAACGGCGTTTTCCGATAGAATTCGCTAATCGGTTGATCTGCGTCCCTTCGGGGAGGCATGTCAGGGCCAGTTCCGAAAAGGACTGTACGATGCAGGCCTTTTCTATTTTACGAAGGAGAAAATTTTTATGAAGAAAATTGCGATTACTTTTTTGGTCGCGTGCGCCTGTCTTATCACGACCGGCGCGAATGCCAACATGGAAGCGGATCCGGATCCGTTTTACGACGGGGGTGACTGGAGTGTTTATGGATTTGACGGAATTCCGATCGTCACAGCCCCGACCGAAGATCTCGGAGAATGGTCAGTTGAATATCGAGGAAATCTCGGTGTTTCGGACATGTGGAAAGCGGCGATCACTCCCGTCTTTTCCGAGCTAAGTCAAGGCTTTGAGTCCGTAATCTCGATTTATGCACCGATCAGCTCGGAGCAGACGAGAGCGATACTTCCCGTCGGCGATTACTATGTTAGTACGCTTTTTAAGGTGGTTACGGAGCCGGGTAGCGTCGTATCGAATTTAGATATTTTTTACAGCTTCACTTCTGTCGGAACCGATTTCGAAGTCTTCGTCAATGACGCTGAGGTTCAGACGACGCCAGGCAACGGTAACAGTGCGACAATGCACTTGATTTCCGACATGCTTACACCCTCGGAAGAAAATGGCATGGTAAAATTGGCCTTCAAGTTCAGTGTCAAGGAAGCTGCGACCAATCAGGCCACCGCGATCAATTTCGGAATTAAGTTTGACGGTGCCCAGGAGAGGCTTTCCGTCTTGACCCCTGAGCCGGCCAGTTGCACGCTGCTCGGTATTGCCGCCCTTT
Organism: Thermoguttaceae bacterium; assembly: GCA_031556015.1. GTDB lineage: Bacteria > Planctomycetota > Planctomycetia > Pirellulales > Thermoguttaceae > JAVBSX01. The sequence goes on along the minus strand of JAVBTU010000402.1, from coordinate 6,209 downwards.
GCGGACTTCCGTTGGCTCGTCGCTTTCGGAAAAATTAGTGGAGTCCCTCCCGGAATCGTCCATTTCTAAAAACGAAACGTCTTTCAGGGACGTTTCGTTTTTTTTGTGGACATTGTGGGAAATAGACGGCAGACGGAAGTCCGCAAAGAGCTGCACTCCCCCAAAGATTGCGAACCTCTGCCGTCTGCCATCTGCCGTCTGTCCACGAGGGCATAGTATTCAGGATCGATGTTTTTGGTATATTCGGGCGTGTTTACGCTCGCTTACGCTTCCCGCTCTGTTTTCGACGACACACAATGCTCACCGTTTCCGAAGTTCTCGCGCCGCAGGGAATCATTGCGCGACGGCTTGCGCGATACGAAAGTCGGCAGGAGCAGCTCGATATGGCGCAAGCCGTCGTCGAAGCGATCGACTCGCGTACTCATCTTGCCGTTGAAGCGGGAACCGGCGTCGGAAAGAGCTTCGCTTATCTGGTCCCCGCCATTCTTTACGCCTGCAAAGACGCCCCTAAAGAACCCAGTCATCCCAAAGCCCCTATTCCCCGGGCGGTAATCTCGACCCATACGATCAGTTTGCAGGAACAGCTTATCCATAAGGATTTGCCGTTTCTCAACAGCATTTTGCCGCTCGAATTTTCGTCCGTGCTGGTCAAAGGTCGCTCCAATTATCTGTGCAAGCGCCGACTCCAAGCCGCGATCAGGAAATCGACCGGAATGTTCACCGATTTTCAAATGTCGGACTTGAACCGGATCGGTCGCTGGGCCAATACGACGAACGACGGCTCGCTTTCCGATCTTTCCCCGCGTCCGAATTGGGAAGTGTGGGACGATGTTTGCTGCGAAATGGGAAACTGCCTCGGTCCGACTTGCATGTTTCGCAAAGATTGTTTCTACGCTCAAGCCCGACAGCGGATTGCCGGGGCGCAGATTCTCGTCGTTAACCACTCGCTCCTCTTCAGCGACTTGGCGCTGCGAATGAGTTCCACGGCAAGCCCGGACGCGACCGGCGGAAGTATCCTCCCTCCGTTCGACGTGCTCGTTTTCGATGAAGCGCATACAATGGAGCAGGTCGCGGCGGACCACCTCGGACTTTCCATCTCTCAAGGAGCGGTCGATTATAATCTCAACAAACTGTTCAACGAAAAAACGCAAAAAGGACTGCTCCTTGGTAATAGTTGCGCCGACGAAATGAAGCAGGTCCGCGAGTGCCATGCACGTTCGGAGAACTTCTTTCAAGACCTTTATTTCTGGCTCAACGACCACCCGGGCGGAAACGGTCGCGTTCGGCAGCCCCGGATCGTCAAAAACGCGCTGTGCGAAGGACTGTACAGGCTCACGGCGATGCTCCGTGATTGCAACGACAAGATCAGGGATCCCGACCAGCGTCAGGAAATGCGTTCCGCCCGAAACCGGATCACCACGCTCGCCGGGGAAATCAACACCTGGGTCAATCAATCGCAGGACGGGTACGTTTATTGGCTGGAAACAAAGCAGTCCCGGGGAATTCCGCGTATTTCGGCCCATTCCGCTCCGATCGACGTCGGGCCGATGCTGCGGGAACACCTGTTCGGCAAAGTCGCGACCGTGATCATGACCAGCGCGACGCTTTCGACCGGGACCAACGCCGACAAAGCGACGCCGAAAGAACTCGAACACGCGTTCGACTTCTTCAAAAGCCGGATCGGTTTGACGCAGGTGAAAACGCTGCAACTGGGAAGCCCGTTCGATTACGAAAAACAAGCGACGCTCGTTCTGGTCCAGGGAATGGTGGAACCGGATTCCAAAACCGGCCAATGGAATCCGCAGCTTTGTCGATCGCTCAAAAAATACCTGACCGAAACCAACGGACACGCGTTCGTTCTGTTCACGAGCTACACGACGCTCAAATCCCTCGCGACGATGTTGACACCGTGGTTAAGCGAACGAAAAATGCTCCTGCTCAGCCAGGCGGACGGAGTTCCGCGCAACCAATTGCTCGAACAATTCAAAAACACGCCGGGCAGCGTCCTGTTCGGAACCGACAGTTTTTGGCAAGGGGTCGACGTGCCCGGCGATTCCCTGCAAAACGTGATCATCACGAAGCTACCGTTTTTGGCGCCGAACCAGCCGCTCACCGAAGCGCGTCTGGAAACGATCAAGGCATCCGGCGGAAATCCGTTCAACGACTACCAGGTTCCCCACGCGATCCTGAAGTTCAAGCAGGGGTTCGGCAGGCTGATACGTACGAAAACCGATCGCGGAATCGTCGTGATTCTCGACCAGCGGATCCACTCGAAATCATACGGACGAAAATTCCTTGCCGCACTGCCCCAATGCGCATCGCGCGTGGACAAGTTCGGAAACGACGCAGATCCCGAAAACGCTCCGTCTTTTTTCGATTCCGATTTCTAAAACCGCGACATGCTCTCTCTCGATGAAACGATCCTCGCCCGGGCGACGCCCCATGGTTGCGGCGGACGCGGGATTTTGCGGCTCAGCGGGGACGACTCCGTCCGGGTTTTGACCGGGATCTTTCACCCGAATGGCGGCGAACCGCTCGACGAGCGAAAACCGGCGATTCGAACCGGGACGCTCACCCCCTGGGAGCCGGAGCGGGCGGTTCCGTGCGATTTGTACTTTTGGCCGACCGGACGCGGATACACCGGACAACGGGCCGTCGAACTGCATCTGTGGGGCAGCGAACCGATTCTTGACGCCGTGGAGCATCGCATTCTCCGGTCGAAGCAGGGACGTGTCCGATTAGCGCAACCGGGCGAATTCACGTTGCGTGCCTTTCTGGCCGGACGCCTCGACCTGACGCAAGCCGAAGCGGTCCTCGGCGTAATCGACGCGGTTGATTTTCGAAACTTACAGGTCGCGCTCGACCAGTTGGCCGGGGGAATCGGTTTGCCGCTGCATCGGATTCAAGACGAACTGCTCGACACACTTTCCCACCTCGAAGCGGGATTCGATTTCGTCGACGAAGACATCGATTTCATCTCCCGGTCCGAACTGCTCCGGCGGCTCGCGGACGCCGAAGGGAATCTCGCGGAACTCCTGCGAAAGATTTCCTCACGCAATCAAGCGGGCCAAACGGTTCGCGTGCTGCTGACCGGTCCGCCGAACGCCGGAAAAAGCAGCTTGTACAACTTCCTCACGGAAAACCGGCGCGGCGCGATCGTTTCGCCGATTCCCGGGACAACACGGGATTATCTCGAAACGCCGTTGGTTTGGGACGGAATTTCGTTTCGTTTGATCGATTCCGCCGGCGTCGATTCGTGGGATGCCGACGCCCCGCAAAACACGCCTGACGACGCCGCGCAAACGTTTTCCCGAAAGATTCTCGAAACGGCGGCGTTGGTGCTTCACTGCGCTCCCGCCGGGGAAAAAGCACTGATTGTGGATTTCGCTCACAAACCGACGATCCGCGTCGGGACCAAATGCGATCTCGTTTCGGAAATCGACGACAAGGAGCGGACCGATTTACTTGCGGACGTGGAAACGTCTTCCGTGTCCGGAGCGGGAATCGAAAAGTTGAAACGAAAAATCGTCGAAACGCTCCGCAGCGTACTCGGCTCCCCGGAAGTCGTTCCTGCAACGACGGTTCGGTGTCGGGATTCGATCGAAAAAGCATGGGATCATCTGCGGCAAGCCCATTCGCTGACGGAGCAGGACCGGGACGAAATCCTCGTCGCTTCGGAACTCCGCGCCGCGCTCGACCAGCTCGGTCAAATCCTCGGAACGATTCACACGGACGACATTTTGGATCGCGTATTCAGCCGTTTTTGTGTCGGAAAGTGATTTTTAACGCCGAACGGCTTCCAGGATTTTGACGCCAAGCGAATCGGGGGCGTCGTTGAACGAATTCGAGAGGATCACGACGGCGATGCGCCGATCCCGATCGAGAACGAACATGGAAAAATATCCGCCCGTTTGGCCGTTGTGCCAATGGAATTTCTTTTCGACGTGATAGTTCCAACCGAGCCCGATTTTTCGGCCCTCGCCGGCGCCGTCGGCCAGGGGAAGTTGAGCGAGCGTGAACGCATCGCGGAGCGGTTCGAAGTCGCCGAGCGCGGCCGCCGCGAATTTCAGCATGTCGTCGAGCGTCGAACGGAGTCCGCCGCCGGGAGCGAACCCGGTCGACAGATCCCAGTTTTGACACCGTTTTCCTTCGGCGTCATGCGGTGGGGCGAGCCGTTTCACAAGCGGCTCGTCGAGTACTGTTTTCGTTTCGGACATTCCGAGCGGGCCGAGAACGCGTTCGTCGAGCAGCTCCTCGAACGTCTTTCCTTTTTTCGCCGCGAGCGTGTTGCCGAGCAGCGCGTAGGCGTAATTACTGTACTCGTAACGCTCTTGCGGATCGTACTCCGGCTTCCACGAAGAAAGGCTTTCATACACTTTTTCCCGGGTGAAAAGCGCGTACGGATTTCTGGGCGTCCGGTTCGCGGTTTCCCAAAAATCCGGCGCGAGCCGCGGCAACCCGCTGCGATGCTCCGCCATATCCAGCAGCGTGATCGGCCTGTCCGACTTACGGTGCAGTGTGATACCTTGCGGCAAAAGATCGGCCAAACGGTCGTCGAGCTTCACTTCCCCGCGAACGACCATGTCGGCCAGGAGCAGTCCGGTGAACAATTTCGTTACGGACGCGATTTCGTAAACGGTTTTCTCGTCCGGCGCTGGATCGCTTTGCTCGTCGATCCGACCGAAACCGAACCGGTGGACCTGCCCCCCTTCGATTACGCCGATCACACAGCCGAACACCGGCTTGTCTTCGCCGACCACCGGCTCGGCAAGTTGCCGGACAAGTGTTTCGGTATCACGACGGTCGTCGCCGAATGAAATCGTCGTGAAAAACAGGAAAAAAATGGAGGTGGAGAACAGGATTATTGTGTGATACATTCAATTGGTTCGTTGACGACAAGGGGTATGGTTTGATCCGTGTTTGGATAGGCCGAAAGGTTGCCCCGACGATCCGCGACGTTGCCTCGCCGCAGGTGTTCCCGAAGAACGAGGCGTCGAAATAACCCGACACGAGTTTCGTCCATCGGCAAGGAAAGGTTGTTGGCTTTATTATTTGTACTTCTCACTTATTTTTGACCTTTTTCACGAATTCCGCGTTGAATCCACTGCAAGGCTTCAGGCTTCAGAATAACAAGGATGCGCCGACATCGGAAACCTATAGCCTATAGCCTTGCCCCAGAAAATGGATTTCGTAAGTTAGTCATTTGTCCTGGTCAGATTCCGTCAAATGGTAAACGTAAATTCCCCAACCGATCCGGTCGACGGGCTCCAGCGTTTTGAACCGCTCATACTGCTTCGAGCCGTAGAGTTCGTTGACGCCGATTGCGTACCAGCCCGGTTTTGGGTCGTCGGGGATCGTCGTTTCCGCTTGGATGCCGAGGCGGTCCAACGTGAGCGAACCGGAGTACGCGACGTACAGCGCCTTGGCCTCGGGATGTTTGTCGTACCACGATTTCAAAAAGTATTCGTTTTGGCCCCAATCGACGTTGCTGCCCAGTAAATGTCTCGGACCGTTTTTCGGGCCGCCGATGGTTTCGTTGAAGTACGACATGCTGTGCGGATAGTACCACAAGCTGCTTCCGACCACCCAGAAAAGCATGGCGGCGGTGAGAACGGAGAGTATCTTTTGTTTTTGTGAAAACGATCTGCCGAGTTTGGAAACCCACAAATACACAAACGGGAGAACGAGAATGATGTAACGCGGGTGAAGCGAAAAGCCGGTTTGCGAACTGATGAAGACCAAGAGCGATGTCATCGGCAACAGCAGCACGAGTTCGTCCCGCCACATCGCGTTGTACCCCTTAGCGAAACATGAAACGAAGACTGCCAGCAAAAACAACCCCCAAACGCCGAGCGGCTCTTTGACCATGAGCGTGTACGGGTAATAATACCACCAGCCGTGCGGCGAGGTGACGCCCCGAAAGTACGATTCGATGCCGCGCTCGAAGTCCCGCTTTTGGGTGTCGATTCCCAAAACGAATTCGGCGGGCAGCGGAACGGAAATTTTTCCAAGGAGCGATTTTTCGAACCGATTGCCCGGTTTGGTCGAGTAGGTTTTTTCGTTGACCACGTTCCCGGTCAGGGTTTGCGACAGGAATTTGTAGTCCTTGAGCAGTTTGAACGAGCCGTCGAAACCGTAACCCATGTTGATAACGTACAGCGCCAAAAGAAGAATCACGGCGAACTGCTTGAAATTTCTGCATTTCCAGA
>JAVBTU010000184.1:0-7771 GCA_031556015.1 Thermoguttaceae bacterium | reverse complement strand
CGAACATCATTCCCTGATCTTCGAATGGAATGAAGCCCGTCGGTAATTTCGGATACAAATACACGATCACGGTGACAAACCCGGCGAACAGGACGAGGAAACGCAAGCTGCGTCGTAAAATGTACGCGACCGAGCCGGTATAGCGGTTCACGGTGAACGAGAACGCGGCGTTGAACCACCGGAAAAGGAAAAACGACTTTTTATGCTCCTTCGCCGGTGTGAGGATCGTCGCGCAAAGCGGCGGCGTGAAAACGAGCGCGACAATCACCGAAAGCACCATCGCGGAGATGATCGTGATCGAAAACTGCCGGTAGATCACGCCGGTCGAACCGCCGAAAAACGCCATCGGAAAGAACACCGCGCTGAGCACCAACCCGATGCCGATCAGCGCCCCTTGAATCTGCTTCATCGATTTTCGGGTCGCCTCTTTCGGCGACAGCCCTTCCTCTTCCATGATCCGTTCGACGTTTTCGACGACGACGATGGCGTCGTCGACAAGCAGGCCGATCGCGAGGACCATCGCGAACATCGTGATCACGTTGACGGTGAACCCGAACGCATAGAGCACGGCGAAGGTTCCCAATAGCACCACGGGCACGGCGAGCGTCGGAATGAGCGTGATGCGGAACCGCTGCAGAAAGACCCACATCACGAGGAAGACGAGCCCGACCGCTTCGAGGAGCGTTTGAATGACGGACCATATCGACGCGCGGACGATCGGCGCCATCTCGTTGACGAACGCGATCTTGGCACCCGTCGGCAGATGCGGGCGAAGTTCTTCAATGGCGGCATTGACCGCTCGGCTGGCGTCAAGAACGTTCGCGCCCGAAGCGAGCCGCAATCCCATCGCGGCGGCGGGGTGCCCGTTGTAACGGGACGTAAAATCGTATAGCTCGCTGCCGAGCTCGACCATGCCGAGGTCCTTGAGCCGGACTTGCGAGCCGGCGGCGTCGACTTTGATCAGAATTTCCCGGAACTGCTCCGCCGAAGTGAGCCGGCTCTTGGCGACGACGGTCGCGCTGATCTGGACCTTTTCTTTCGACGGCAATCCGGCGAGTTTGCCGGACGAAACCTGTACGTTCTGCGCATGAATCGCGTCGATCACGTCCTGTGGTATCAAGTTGAAAGAGTACAGTTTCTCCGGGTCGAGCCAAATCCGCATACTGTAGGGGAACGCCCAGGCTTCGACCATGCCGACCCCTTCGACGCGCGCGAGCGTGTCCTTGAGATTCGAAGACATGTAATCGGCGAGGTCCGCTTCGGCAAGCGTACCGTCGTCGCAATAGAAGACGATGATCATGAACGAACTCGCCTGTGATTTCATGACGGCAAGCCCCTGGGCCTGAACCTCCGGCGGCAACATCGGCGTCGCGAGTTGCAGCTTGTTCTGGACCTGAACCTGTGCGGTGTCAGGGTTCGTTCCTTGCTCGAAAACGACCGTGATATTAAACCCGCCGTCGGCGGTGCCGGACGAGGTCATATACCGGAACCCGTCGAGCCCGTTCATCTGCTGCTCGACGACCTGGACGACGGAGTCCTGGACGGTCTGCGCGGAGGCGCCCGGGTAGTTGCCCATGATCGCGATGGTCGGCGGCGCGACTTCGGGATATTGCGTGACCGGCAATTGAAAAATCGCCGCGACTCCAGCCAACATGATAAGAATCGCGACCACCCAGGCGAAAATCGGACGTTCAATAAAAAATTCGGACATGTGGAGGAGGAGTCAGAGCGGGAAGCGTAAGCGAGCGTATCAATCAAAGCGTAAGCGAGCGTGCAATTATTCCGGTATCACCTTGCCGTTTTGTTCGACAAATTGCAGACCTTCGACGACGATGCGTTCGCCGTCTTCCAGGCCTGAATCGATAAGCCAGTTGTTTCCGAGCGTTCGGTTGATTTCGATGCTCCGCTTGTCGACGGTGTCATCCTGGCGAACGACCCAAACGTACGGATTCCCTTTCATATCGCGCAAAACGGCTTGTTGCGGGATCAGCTTGCCGTCGGGCCGGGTTCCCTCTTCGACGGATACGCGTACGAACATGCCGGGAAGGAGATGCCCGTCGGGATTCGGAATCGCGGCCCGTAGCGTCACGCTGCCCGTGTCGGACTGGACGCGGTTGTCGAGGAAATCGATGCGGCCCGAATGAGGATACTCGGTTCCGTCTTCCAGCGTCAATTTGACCGTGGCACCTTGCCAGAACGGCCGGCCTTCCATGGTGTTACGGGTCCGGAGCATTTGCGGGACGTCGGGATTCAGGTCGACGTAAATCGGATCGGCCTGCTGAATGACGGCCATTTCCTGCGGTTGTCCGGTGGTGACCAAGGCTCCGACGGTGATCGTGGACCGCCCGATTTTTCCGGACAGCGGCGCTTTGACCTTGCAGTACTCCAAGTCGAGCCGGGCCAGTTCCGCGTCGGCCTTGCCGCTTTCCCAAGCGTAGAGCGCTTCGTCATACTCCTGTTCGCTGACCGTGTTGCCGACCTGAAGCGCTTTGGCTCTTTTCAGGGTTCGCTCCAAATGTTGCAGGTTGGCCATCGCTTTGTCGTAATGCGCCTTGTAAACGGCGTCGTCGATTTCGTACAGTTCCTGACCTTCGGTCACGAGGGCGCCTTCCTCGAACTTCCTCGCTTTGATGATACCGTTGACTTGCGGCCGCACTTCGGCGACGTTGAACGCGGCGGTTCGACCCGGCAACGTTCGGACCAAGGGGACCGACGCGCTTTGGACCGTGAAAATTTCGACTTTCGGCGTTTCCTGTTGGTAAGCCATTTCTCCCGTTACCGTGGTTCCACAGCCGGAAAACGGAAGCAAGCAGACGATCGCGATTGGAATGATAAGTGTGCGGTTCATGGTAAATGAGAGGCATCAGACATCAGGTTTCATATTTGACTTCACGGTTTTTCCTGATACCTGAAGTCTGAACTCTGACGCCTTTTTACAATTCATAAGTTTGTTGAATCAAATAATCGATCAAGTCGCGGCGTTGTTCCGGTGTGACGGAAACCATTCCGGTGCATTCTTCGACCCAAAGTCCGTCGGCGGCGAACTGGATCATTTGTCCTTTGAGCGAGAGATTCCGCTCGCCGTATTTTGCGGCGATTCTTTCGTACCAGTGGCCGCATTTTTTTTGAAGCGATTCGTTATGGCTCATCTCGAACACAAAGACGTTGAACAGCTTCGCGGCGTTTTTGTACTTCAATGCGGAGAAAAACGAGCGGATGTACGATCGAATGAATCGTCCCCTCGGCTCGGGGTCCGCGGCCATGTTGTCGTCGATGAATTTTTCGTATTCGGCGAGAATTTCCTGGTTCAATCCTTCCAGTAACGCCTGCTTGGTTGGAAAGTGATGGATCAACCCCCCTTTGCTGACTCCGGCTCTCTTTGCAACCAAGTCCAAAGTCAAACCGGCCAAACCTCGCTCGACGAGGACTTCAGCCGTCGCCTCCAAAAGGTTCGCGCGAATCACCAAGGGTTGCTTTTTCTTACGGTAATTTGTATTCATGGACTTTCAAACCGACGAGTCGGTTTTTATCAACAACCGAAAACAGGAGCGTGTGATTAAAGATACCAACCGGACGGTTTTTGTCAAGCAGTTTGTATCATTTCTTTTCCTCCTACGAAAATCCTTAAAGGAAGTGGGCTTACGACTCTTGTTTTGTGCAGACAAGAGCGTAAAATTCAATTGGCATTTTGCCCGCCTTCTTTCTTTTTCCCACATTTCCTTCCTCACGCCTCCTCTGCGACCATGAGACGCTTATTCGCTGGTTTTTGGCTTCTTCTCCTTTTTCCGTTCGCCGTTTTCGGCGAAACGATCGCCAATCCCGCGGTGATGAAACTCGGCGGCGACTGGATCGTGTCCGTGGAGTACCATGGAAAAAAGGGGGACATTGCCGTATCACCCGCGGATATTTTTGAGGTAGTCGCGGAAAAATACGACCGGATGCCGCTTTTCGACGAAAGCCGGACTTGGAACACCGAGATGCCGCTTTTGCAGACGCGTTCGACCGAAGGGATTCCGTCGACGTTTTCTTTGGATCCGAACTCGGTCGTCGTTCGGGGCGGCGATACGCCCGACGCGGAAGTTTTCGAGGTCAATAAAGACTATAAAATCATGCCGATGTGGTGTTCGCTCGGACGGACTCCCGAAAGCCGGATTCAGGAAGACCAACCGGTTTGGATCGACTACCGATATGGGAAAATGCGGCTCGACTCCGTTGTTCTGACTCCGGCGGGTCAAATCGAAATTCGACCGGGAACGCCGGAGATCATCACGCCGGAGCCGCCGAAGATCGGCGAAAAAGAAACGCGGCTCGGCAATATTTGGATTACGGTGCGTCTGGAAAAACTTCAACCGAACCTTCTCTTTCCGATTCTCGAAACGACCTACCCCGAACCGCCCAAGGTCGCCGGGCAAACCGTCGCGGAGAAGCTGCTGCCCAAGACGATGGCGAAGCTCAACGGCGGAGAAAAGCTCCGAATCCTCGCTTGGGGGGACAGCGTAACCGTCGGGACGTATCTTCCCGACTACGAGAAAAACCGTTGGCAGGAACAGTTCGTGAAACGGCTTGGCGAACGATTCCCGAAGGCTCAAATCGAATTGACGACGGAAGCGTGGGGCGGTCGCGGTTCGATCAACTTTTTATCCGAACCGCCGGGGAGCGAATACAATTTTCAAGAGAAAATCATCGACCCGAAGCCGGATCTTGTGGTCATGGAGTTCGTCAACGATGCCGGCTTACAGGGGGACGCGCTCGACCGGCAGTACGGCAAAATCCGTGACGCGTTTCGCGAGATCGGCGCGGAGTGGATCATTTTGACTCCGCATTACGTTCGGACCGACTGGATGGGGCTGGATCGGGAGCGGGAGATCGACGAGGATCCGCGGCCCTACACGCAAAGTGTCCGGACCTTCGCGGAGAAAAACGGAATCGCCGTCGCCGAAGGGGCGAAGCGGTACGGACGGCTTTGGCGGGAAGGAATTCCGTATTCGACGCTGATGGTCAACGGTATCAACCACCCGAACACGCGCGGAATGAAACTCTTCGCCGACGCGCTGATGGAACTGTTTCCGTAAGAAAAATGCCCGCTTCCTCCCGGTGAAACGCGCACCTTGCCGTGTGAAGCATCGATAGCACGGGAATCAGGGATATTCTCCGACATAACGCAACGGCGGTTCCGCGCCCTTTGCGAAAAGGCTGTTCCGGATACAATCAGGGTAGACAGGCTTTTCGCGGTGCCGCAAAACTCGACCATGAACAGGAACGACCCCAATTTTATCGATGTCTACTCGGAAGGTTCCGGCAATACGGAAATCGTTTCCGCCGGTATGACGCGTCCCGAACCGCAAGAAAAACAGGAGCCGCCCCCGTCTCCACCTCCCCCTCCCACGCCGGAGGAAAAATACCGCAATCTCGGGTTTTACGCGATGGGCGTGTATGGACCCGACGGTTCGAAAATTCACTACGGAACGTTCGGAAGCGGCCGTCCCGACTCCTTTGAGCCGATGTTTCCGCCGACGCAACCGCCTCCGCCGTGGAATCGGGATTTCGTCGTCCAGGCGGAAGCGTGGGACCGCGCCGAAGCACAACGGGCCAAAGTCCGATATTGGCGGACGCCGTTGATTCTCTTCGCGCTGACCTGCTACACGACCTGGTATGCGGGCAAACTCGAATTCGGAGCCAACGGCTATTTGTTCGCGTTGGCCGTAATGGTAATCTTGACCTGCCATGAAATGGGGCATTTTCTCCAGACGCTCCGGTATCGGGTTCGGTCGAGCCTTCCGTACTTCATACCGATGCCGTTCGGGCCGATCGGAACCATGGGCGCGATCATCCGGATGGACGGTCGTATTCCGAATATCAAGGCGCTGTTTGACATCGGAATTTCCGGCCCGTTGGCCGGATTGATCCCCACGCTTCTCTTCTGCTGGATCGGGATCAAGTGGTCGTACATCGGACCGGTCGTGTTCAATCCGGAAGGGTTCGAATTCGGACAGCCGCTGTTGTTCGACTGGTTCACGTATTGGATTTACGGTCCCTTGCCGGCGGATACGATGCTGAACTGGCATCCGTTCGCTTTTGCCGGTTGGGTCGGACTGTTTATCACGTCGCTGAATTTGTTCCCGATCGGACAATTGGACGGGGGGCACGTTTTTTATTCGCTTTTCAAAAAATATTCGGGCTTTTATTCGGCATTGCTTTTTTACGCGTTGATCTTCCTCGTCCTGTATAACGAGCTTTGGACCTGGTCGCTGATGCTCATCCTTCTCGCGTTGATGGGGACGCAGCATCCGCCGACGCAAAACGATACAATGGAACTGGGAACGGCGCGTAAGATTCTCGGAATCGCGACCTTGGCGTTCATCCTGATCGGTTTCACACCGAACCCGATTCGTCCCGACTTCGAGGGGCCGTCGAACAAACCGGAGAAAGTGTACGCCGCAACGATGTCAGTAGTCAGTAGTCGGAGCGGCGTATTAAAACAGAGCGGGAAGCGTAAGCGAGCGAATCAACCTAACCCATCAAAAACGTTCATGAAAACATTCGCGGTCCTGATCATGGCAGCGGGAGAGAGTAAGCGGTTTTCCGATCCGTTTAACAAAAAGCCGTTTGTCCTGCTCGACAATCGACCGGTTTGGATGCACAGCGCCGAACGATTCTTGAAACGGCCCGAAGTAAAACAGGTGATCCTGGTCGTCGGTCCCGAAGATCGGGAAACGTTTCTCCGGAAATTCGGGGCGAATATCGCGTTTCTCGAACTGGAGTTGGCCGACGGGGGGAAGGAACGGTTCCACTCGGTCGAGAACGGTTTGAAGCAAGTGAAGAAGGAAATCGACTTCGTCGCCGTTCATGACGCCGCGAGACCGTGTGTGAGCGAGCTGTGGATCGACGACGTGTTCGAAGCCGCGATCCGGCACGGAGCGGCGATTCTCGCGGCCCCGATTACCGGAACGATCAAGCGGGCGCAAAAGGAAAACGCAAACGGAAAAGAAACATTATGGATCGAGGAAACCGTATCCCGCGAGAATCTCTGGGAAGCGCAGACGCCGCAGGTTTTCCGGAAAGACCTGCTCGAAAAAGCGTACGCCCAGCGGGGAACCCTCGCCGCGACCGACGACGCCCAATTGGTCCAGCGGATCGGCCAAAAAGTCCAAATCGTCCCCTGCGACCATATGAACCTGAAAATCACGACCAAGGCCGATATCAAACTCGCCGAACGGATCCTCCCGACGTTGCCCAAACCGGCGATCGGGTTTTGAAGAGATTCGTTTTCGTCGAAAACGACGGACACATTTCGTCTCGAAACCCGCGGTCCCGGGAACCTCACGGTGTTGTGTGGCCCTACTGTTCCATCCCTTATTTATCGTCCATTGAACCATGCCGGGAATCGTCGCTTTGTTTTTACTATTCATGTCCACAATCGCCTGTTTTGGAGCGGAATTGAAAGAGCCTCTTCCGGTCTATCCGATTCCGGTCGTCGCTCATCGCGGATCGTCGTTTGCGGCGCCGGAGAACACGCTCGCGTCGGCGAAACTGTCCATTGCGATGAACGCCGACGGGTCCGAATGCGACGTTTACCAAATCGCCGACGGGACGGTCGTTCTGCTCCATGACGCCAATTTGAAAAGGACGACCGGGCTGGACACAAAGGTCGTCGAGTGCGATTATGACACCGTCTCGAAACTCGACGCCGGAAGCTGGAAGGATCCGAAATACGCCGGGGAAAAAATCCCGACTCTCCCGGAATATCTGGCCCTGTTCAAGGGGACGAACA
>JAVBTU010000321.1:0-5212 GCA_031556015.1 Thermoguttaceae bacterium | reverse complement strand
CAGGCTCTTTTCAAGCAGATTCACGTCTGTCTGAAAAAAGCAAAATCTTCCCGCGTGCCGTCCGCAGTCGGTTCGCTGCCGTCCTTGGATTCGCCCAACGCTTTGGTCGTGACTCGCGGCGTCGGAACATCGCTCCGCATTCGCAACACGAATCAGGCGTCGTTGCGAAAAACGATTCCGGCGGAGTGTCTCGCGTCGAATCGGATCGCTTGCGATACGCTGATCGCGGCGGTTCACGGGCTGAAATCGTTTCCGGTTCCCGTTCCGTTTCGGCCCGACATTCCGCGACGCCCTTCGGAGCTTGCCGCCGTGTTGACGCCGCCAAGTTTCTCCCGTGACCGCGAATGGACCGGTGCGCCGCTTGATCCTTTCCTTTGTGACGCCCTCGACGAAACGACACTCCGTCTTTCCGTTTCGTACAAAATCGATTCGGAATCCCGTCTTCTCGCGAACAATCTTTCCGCTCTTCGTACGACGCGACGTCTGGAATGAGGAGACGATCTCCTCATTTCCTTATCTTTTTCGCAACAGGGGTCGACTCTCCGGGTCGGCTTCTCTCATGATTTAATCACGCCATGAAAAAACACTCTTCAGGCGAGGGGTTCACGCTTGTCGAACTCCTCGTCGTCATCGCGATCATCGGGATCCTGATTGCGCTGCTCCTGCCCGCGGTCCAGGCCGCCCGGGAAGCGGCACGCAGAATGCAGTGTTCGAATTACCTGAAACAATACGGATTGGCGCTGCACAATTATCACGACAGCTATAACGCCTTGCCGCGCATGGAATTCCGTTTCGGCGGATTCGCCGGCACCTGGCCCGGTCCTTATGACGCCTCGACGGCGAACACGGACCTGTCGATTCACGTGCGGATACTACCCTACGTGGAACAAGGTTCCTTCCTCGCGACGTTTGACAATAACGTACCGATCTACTCCAACAAGAGCGGCATGACGCCGGAAATCCGCGAGATCGTCGGTGTTGTACTACCGATGCTGAACTGTCCGAGCGAATCGGAAAACAAAAGACCCGTCCGGGCGACGAACGGACCGACCGGCGATCCAAAGCCGGTTGCCGGAACGAATTACGTGTTTTGCAACGGAACCGGACTCGGAGCATTTTACGAAATTGGAAACGTGACGCCCCGAGACGGATTGTTCAGCAACAGGACGACCGGCATGGCTCAAATGTCGGATGGTACCAGCAACACGCTGGCCGTCGGTGAAACATTGCTCGCATTTGAGAGTCCGAGCGAAACATCGAATCGTAAAGCGTGGCGTCGCATGGCGTTTACGGACCAGGCGGGTGGCTCCGGTACGAGTGGTTATGAAAATATCGATTTGCTTGCCGCCGCGATGGCGTCGCCTCCGACCGGCGGAAACCGCGGATTTCCCTGGGTGTCGTCCCGGGGAACGGCAACGGGATTTTCCACGTATTATCCTCCGAATTTTGGAGTGCCGGGCAATTGGATTCGCGGCACGAACAACTCGAATTACAATTTCACGAGCAGCAACCACACCGGCGGCATCGAGGCCTGCTACGGCGATGGAAGCGTTCATTTCATTAGTGACACCATTGCGACGGACGTCTGGCGGGCGTTGAGTACCTGCGCCGGCGGAGAAGTCGTTTCGACACCATAACAACCGTTCAATACCATGCCAAATGCCTCCGACTTCCAGAATTTAGCGGTCGAAACAAGCGCTTTATCGAAAGTTTATACGCAAGGTCGAAACCGGATTTTCGCGATTTCCGATGTTTCCCTGACAATCAAACACGGAGAATTCGTAGCCGTAATGGGCGCCTCCGGGTCCGGAAAAAGCACCTTGCTTCACCTTTTAGCCGGTTTGATCGAGCCGACCGCGGGAATCGTAAAAATCGATCACATCAATTTGTGCGACTTGAATGACGCCGCACGAACGCGATTTCGCTTGACGAATATCGGGATCGTTTTTCAGGCGTACAACCTGATTCCGACGCTCACGGCGGAAGAAAACATCCTGCTTCCCTCACGAATCGTAAGCGGAAAGGGCATGACGCCCGAGCTGCTCGACGAACTCCTCGAGACCCTGGAAATCAAGGAGCGGCGAACTCATCGTCCCGATTCCCTCAGCGGCGGCGAGCAACAACGTGTCGCCATCGGTCGGGCATTGTCGATGAATCCGTCGTTGATTCTCGCCGACGAGCCGACCGGCAATCTCGATTCGGGGAACAGCGAACGCTTCTGTAAGCTTCTTCGCGACTTATGCGATACGCAAAAGCGAACCATCGTTCTGGTGTCACACGAAAAAAGCGTCGCCGATTGGGGTGATCGCTGCGTGACGCTCAAAGACGGGCGACTCGCGGGAGAACAATCCCGGGAGGTGGCCGCATGAAACTGTTGCTTCAACTGATCGTCCGTGACGCCAGGTGTCATCGTGCCAGATTGGCCATCGCTGTACTGGCGACGGTCGCGATGTCGTGCATGATCGTCTGGCTCGTCGGCAGCCTTGATTTGATGATTCTCCGTTTCGACGAAGACGCCGAACATTATCTCGGTCACTATCAAATCGCGATGGTGCCAGGCAAGGAAACGTCCCCGCAAAGCGCCGTTTCGGGTCCGTTGCAAGATGTCGGGAAGCCGCAATTATTTCCCGGATCGGTGCTCGACGAACTCGAGGAAGACGAACTCGTCGTCCAAATGACGCCGGCTCGACAAATCCGCAATGTCATGGGCAAAATGGGAAGTGAAAACGACCATGACGCCGCCGTTCGGCGTCAACGTTCCCTCACGGGGCTACCTACGCAAAGCCCGACCGTAATTGGCATCGCAACCGACGAATCCCCTTTCGAGATTCAACAGGGGCGTTGGTTTGACGACCGGTCCGAAGAACCCGAAGGCGTCATGGGGACGGCCGCCGCGAACAATCTTCGAGATTGGGGAGACGGCGATCCCGACCCCGTCGAAGTCGGCGATTTCGTGATTTGCCGTATCGGAACAAGGGATTTCAAAATCA
The DNA here is from genome assembly GCA_031556015.1 of Thermoguttaceae bacterium. Taxonomy (GTDB): domain Bacteria; phylum Planctomycetota; class Planctomycetia; order Pirellulales; family Thermoguttaceae; genus JAVBSX01. Next base: position 2,222 of record JAVBTU010000321.1, on the reverse strand, counting down.
AAGTCGTCGGTCTTGTCGAACAGAATCTGTCGGCCGGCGGGCGTGGCGTCGACCCCGCCGTCGGGGCTTTATACGTTTCGATGGCGACGGCGCAGCGGATGGGGAAGGAATCGAATCCCAATGAAATGGCGCCCTCTCAAAAGAAAGAATCGGACGCGATCGATTACGTGTACGTGCGTTTGCGCGAAGGTGCGGATCCCCGTCGATTCGAGAACGCGTGGAGCCAACATCTGGCTTCACGGGGAATCGACATGAAATTTCTGAACGTCGAAAAAATCCAGGCTCGACTCGATCAAACCCGGGGACAAAATGCTGCCGCCGGATTGATGGGCGGCGCAGCGACATTGAATTCGATCCTTCTCTTCTCGATGCTCGTTTCCGTGTTGATTATCTTCACGGCCTTGAGCATGGGCGTCAGCGAGCGGACCCGGGTTTTCGCCATGCTGCGCACCGTCGGAATGCCGCGTTGGAAAGTCGGCGTTCTTGTTTTCGGGGAGGGTGCCATTCTCTCGCTTGCCGGTTGGCTCGGCGGCTTGGCGGCCGGTTGGCTTGTGCTGCAAATGTCCGTTTGGATGCAGCCGGGGGTTTTCGGAACCGGAAAAACCGTTGCGCTCGGTTTGGGGCCGGTCGTTGTCTCCGGTGTCGCGGCGATGATCGGTTCGCTACTGGCCGCGATTTTTCCGGCATGGCGCGCGACCCGGATCAGCCCGTTGGAAGGAATGAACCGGGGTTATCCCCAAATGATCGGCAAACGCCGGTTTTTTTTCGCGGGAATTATTGGCGCGGTTTTGTTGTTTATCAATCCTATTCTCGTCTACCGGGAAGGTATCACGGAGGATTCCGTACTTCGTTTGTTCATGTACACTTACATCGGCTTGCCGACGCAGCTCGCGGGATGCCTGTTTTTGGTTCCTTCGGTGATCCTGCTCACGGAACGGTTCTGTACGCCGTTTGTCGCACGTATATTGCGACTGCCGAAGGAATTGTTGGCGTCACAACTCAGCGGGAATCTTTGGCGGACACTCGGAACGACGCTTGCCTTGTGCGTCGGATTGGGGGTTTATTCATTCCTGGAAATCTCCGGCTATTCGATGCTCGTTCCGTATCTTCCCTCGAAAACGCTGCCGGATACGCTGGTCACGTTCCTGCCGACCGGGATACCGTTTTCGGAAGTTGACACCGTGCAAAACATGCCCGGCGTCGATTCGAAACGATTTTTGCCGCTCGCGATCGATCAATCGAATTTTTCACGGCGTCAGTCGGAACGTTTCATGGCCAACGGTTTGATCCGGATGCAGACCAGTGCGGTGGTGTTCGGGCTTGACGTCGAGGAAGCATTCAGCAAGCGGCCCGACGGAAAACGGCCGCTGATCGAATTACCGTTCCAGGAAGGGAATCTGAAATCGGCCCTGGAAAAGTTGCGGTCCGGCGGCCGGTACTGCCTTGTTCCCGATTCGTTCGCGTTCCGGGCGGGTGTTCATGTCGGCGACAAACTCGAATTGGTGTTACCGACGGAAAAACGCGACGGAGGAAAACGTGGTGTCGAATTACGTGACAAAACGCCCGAACGGATCGTCGAATACGAAATCTGCGGCGTCGTCTCGATTCACGGCTGGCTCTGGATGAACAAGATCAGCGGCGTCCGGAAACGCGGTTATCGATCCGGCGCGATGCTTTTGGCTCCTTACGAAACGGTCCAAAACGATTACAAGCTGAACGACGCGGCGTATTTCTGGTTCGACCGGACGCTTGACGCCTCGGGAAAGCCGACCGTTTCCGATGCGGACTTGGAGCGGTCGCTGCAAAATTTCGCGGACCGATTGACGCCACAGAGCGAAGGCGTGAGCCGCCCGATGGTCAAGGTCAGTTCGCGGGAATACCTCGGGGAACGAGTCGGCAGCCGTGCCGATGAAGTGATCCAGGCCGCCGCGAAAATGCCGCTGATCCTGCTCGCGATTTCCTCGTTCGGGATGATAGGAACCGTCGCGGCGTCGGTGCGGACGCGGCGTTTCGAGTTCGGCGTGTTGCGAAGCGTCGGGGTGACACGGTTCGGTCTGATTCGCTTGATCCTCGCCGAAGCGATGTTGATTTCCGTCGCGGTCATGGCGATCAGCGTCGGTTTCGGTCTCATCGGCGGGTGGTGCTTCATCGGCCTGATGAAATACGTCGGCGGCTTCGGCGGCTTCACGTCTCCTCTGACGATCCCGGTGTATCGTCTTCTG
>JAVBTU010000299.1:0-4808 GCA_031556015.1 Thermoguttaceae bacterium | reverse complement strand
GTCGTTGGAATCGTGAATCGGATGCAAATATTTTTCGATCGGTTTACGAATATCGGCGTGCTCCGAACAATCGGGAACAGTCAGAACTTTCATTTCCATCACGAACGGGATTTTTTGCGTTTCCGCTTTCGTGAATCGCTCCACGGTTTCGCTGATTTTTTGCTGCACGGCCGGGGTGTGGTAAACGAAAATCTTTTGCCCGTCCGTCGCGATCAAACCGAAATTGTCGCCGGTCCAGGTCGTTTCGTCGATTTCCCGCTTGATCATGTCGAGGATCGTCGGCGTTTTGACGAGAACATCCCGGACCGACGGTTCGAGCGACTCGCGATTTTCCGAATTCGTCGGTCCCACGGGGATATTCCCGCCAGACCTGCCCGTTCGGGCTCGGCAGTTGCCCGAAAGCAATGGAAACAATCGACAAAAACAGACTAACGATTACGATTTGCCGCATCATGGGGACCTCCGTGAGGATGGGGAACGAAGTGAGAAAATTTGAGGGAGCGTAACAAAATCCCTGCCGTCGGACAAGAGCAAAATCGACGGCAATCCAAGGGTAAAAAAACGCGCGCGAAGACGCTAAGACGCGGAGTTTTTAAAGAGACTGTTTCTGATCGACTGCGGCCCGGTCGGAATTTAGTGCTTGAAATGCCGCTTTCCCGTGAAGATCATCGGAATGGAAAATCGGTTGCACGCTTCAATCACGGCGTCGTCGCCGCGCGAACCGCCGGGTTGAATGATCGCGGCAATACCGACTTGGGCCGCCCGTTCGATGGAATCCGGGAACGGGAAAAACGCGTCGCTGCCGAGTACCGAACCCTTGACACGGTCGCCCGCTTTTTTGATCGCGATTTCCACGGAATCGACGCGGCTCATCTGCCCCGCCCCGGCGCCGAGCAGCATTCGGTCTTTGCAGAGCGTGATCGCGTTCGATTTGACGTGCCTAACGAGGTCCCACGCGAAACGTAAATCGTCCTTAAGATCTTCCGCCGGCTTCGTTTCGGTCACAACTTGCCATTGCGTTTCGTCGTCCGGCTCGAGATCCGCCTCTTGGAGCAGCGTCCCCCCTTCGATCGGTCGGGCGATCCATCGGGCCGGTTTTTTCTCCAGCGAACCGCAAGCCAACAGTCGGACGTTCGCCTGCCATTTCGGCTTGGTCGTCAATATTTCCAAGGCTTCCGGCGTGAATTCGGGAGCGACGATCGCCTCGACGAACAGACCCGGCGTGCAAAGATATTCGGCGCATTCGGCATCGCAGGGGCCGTTGAAACCGAGAACGGAGCCGAACGCGCTGAGCGGGTCCCCTTCCATTCCTTTCCGCAAGGCGTCGACCATCTTTTCCGCCGTCGCGGCGCCGCACGGGTTGTTGTGTTTCACGACCGACACGGTTGGACTGGCAAAACCGCGAACGATCGCCAGCGCCGAATCGAGATCGAGAATATTGTTGTACGAAAGTTCTTTTCCGTTGAGTTGTCGGGCGGAAACGATATTCGCCGCTTTCGATTGCGAATCGACGTACAGCGCCGCCTGCTGGTGCGGGTTTTCGCCGTATCGGAGGACATTTTTCCGTTTGTAATTCAACGTCAACCGGCTCGGAAACGCGCCGTCTTCGCTTCGTTCGATGAAGTATTGGGAAATCGCCGCATCGTACGACGCCGTGTGAACGAACGCGTCCTTGGCCAAAGCACGACGCAGTTGGAGCGTCGTCGTCCCGGTCGCCTGAATCTGTTCCAAAACGAGCGGATACTGCTCCGCGCCGGTTACGATCGTCGTGAACCGGTGATTTTTCGCCGCCGCACGAACCAGCGACGGGCCGCCGATGTCAATGTTTTCGATCGCTTCGGCGTCGGTCACGTTTTCCCGGGCAATCGTCGCCTCGAACGGATAAAGATTGACGATCACCAACTCGAAACTGAGGATTCCGTGTTCAATCAGCGAATTCATGTCCCCCGGAACGTCGCGACGGCAAAGGATCCCCCCGAACACTTTCGGGTGCAGCGTTTTCAAACGCCCGTCCATCATCTCCGGAAAGCCGGTGTATTCGGAAACATCACGAACGGAAATCCCTTCGGACTGGAGATGGCTGCGCGTTCCTCCCGTACTGTAAATCTCGACCCCCGCCGCGACCAACCCTTTCGCAAAAGCCGAAAGCCCGATCTTATCACTGACGCTGATAATTGCCCGTTTGATTTGTGGAGAATCCATTTTAATTAATTACTAATTACGATTTATGAATTACTAATTGGGGAAAAGAGAAAAAAGGGGGAGCTAGGGGATTTGAAATGAGTAATTAGTAGTTAGTAATTACTCTACTTTCCCCAGTTCGTTCCTTGTCTTGTTCCGACGGTTTTATTTTGGCCGAGAAAGAAGGAGGATATCAGGATACCGACGGCGATGAGAATCAATATCCCGGACCCGGCGCAGCGCAGGTAGTAATAATCCTTGAGCGTCTCGAAGTTTTCCCGGAAATTCATGCTCATCGCCGGACCTTGTTTGACGATTTCCCAGTACCGCATCGCATCGATGGGATTGAATGAATCGATCATCTCGTCCGAAACGACGAAGAACGTACCTTCCGAAAACGGGAGCGGATTCGAGTCCTGGACCGCGATCTTTTCGCCGAAACGATAATACACCTGCTTTTTCAGCACGTCTTCCGGTTTCGGATAAGTCCACAGCACGGTATAAAGGCACAATCCGACCGCCGCGAGCGTCGAAATCGAGCCGATCAGGAAAATACCTGTCGCAGCGCTGGAGGAATTCGCCGGAGAAGTCCGTTTCCTGCCGTTTTCCGCCGAAGCGGATTGTTCGGAAGAACCGGCAAGCGGCAGCTTTTTGATCTGCAGGAGAGACGGAATTTTCAGCGTCAGACCACATTCGCAAAGCACGTTTCCACCGGCTTGAGAGGTCTCGATCGGAACGGTTTTACCGCAGGAACAGGATAATAGATACTTTTGCGACACGGACGCCACCTTCAATTCGGGTAAAAGGGGTATTATACCGCCCTTTCCCCTCGTTATCTACGGGGCCACCGAACAACCCGACGACTTCATTTGCGTGTGTTCCGCCGCAGTGGGGCAGCCAACCCCGGTTGCGAAAATGGGGTTCGCGGCGCCGAGGGTTTCCACACTCGTTGACTACGCAAAATCGTACGGCTTCCGTTGCGTTCGCGATTGCATCGCGTGCGCTTCGGCATCGCCGACGATTTCCTCTTGGACCGGGTCCCATTTCAGCGCCCGACCGCCGAGTCGGATCGAAATGTTCGTCAAATGACATGTTGTGATGGACCGATGCTGAATCTCCGCCGGAGCGACCGGGACTTCGCGGGACCGTATGCAATCGAAAAAGTTCCCGATGTGATCCAACGACGGACGAACTTTCCAACCGTTTTCCGGAAGCGGATTCTCTTTGAGCTCCTCGACCGCTTTGCCGAACAGGCCGCCGCGATTGACGAAAACCCGGCCTTTGTCGCCGATGAAAAGAATCCCGTTACGGTCGTACGTCTTGATCTCTTCCGGAACACCGTCGCCGAAAAGCCAGTCGATTTTGCTCTGCCCCGTTTCGGCGTGTTTTTCCACATCGCCTTAAAGCGCGAACTCCCTCATGCTCGCGAAATAAAACAGCTCGACGCCGTTGGCGTATTTCATCCGGGAAAAAAAGCGGTCCGGCGTGTTGTAACACTCGGCTTTGTCCGGATTGTCTTCGTTCGGAAACAGGCCGCGAGCTTCGATGCTGATCGGACCGGTGTGCTCGCAATCCATGCCCCATTGGGCGATGTCCATGTGATGATTGCCCCAGTCGGTCACAATCCCGCCGGCGTATTCGTACCACCAACGCCAAACCGCGTGCGTTCGATTCTGCGTGTACGGATGGACGGGAGCCTGTCCCTGATAATAGTCCCAGTCGAGCTCCTTCGGAACGTCCTGCGGCTTGAACGGGCCCCCTTTGGTCGAGAAAAACGGAACGGCAACCCAAACGGATTTCAGCTTGCCGATCCGTCCGTTGCGAACGAGTTCGACCGCCGTTTGAAATTCGCGACCGCTACGCTGTTGCGTCCCGGTTTGAAAAATGCGACCGGTTTCCTTGAGAACCTTGCACAAGAGCTTCCCTTCGTCGATGGTGAGCGTGAGCGGTTTTTCACCGTAGATGTCTTTTCCCGCCCGGGCGCAGTCGATGTTCACTTTCGTATGCCAATGGTCGGGAACCGCGACGACGACCGCGTCGATGTCCTTGCGGTCGAGGATTTTTTCGTAATGCTGAAACACCTCCGCTTTGTCCGCTTTGAGGTGCGCTTTGGCGTTTTCCGCCTGCCGGGTATCGGCGTCGCAGATCGCGACCAGTTCGCCGAAGTTCACCGCGTGAGCGGCGTCGCCGGTCCCTTGTCCGCCGGCCCCGATCAGGGCGAACCGAATCCGGTCGCTCGGAGCCTGCTGGGCAACGGCTTTGCGAATTGTCGTGGAAAAAGGAACCGCCGTGAGGACGGACGCGCTTTTCAAAAAAGTTCTTCGTTTCATCGTTAAACCTCAGTGTAAAAAATAACTCGCTTCTCTTTATTAGCCGGTACTCCGCGCACCACTTCTTTTAGCCGGTACTCCGCGCACCTCCCCAAGCAGTCTACATCTTTTCCAACCGACTTGATAGACCCCAAACGGTGTGAATAATGGTCGGTATCAAAGAGAAACATTTTGCCTCAACCACGACCATGACAACGACCCCCAAAGGATTTCGGCTCCACATCGGCCTGTTCGGACGCCGCAACGTCGGAAAGTCCTCTTTGCTCAACGCCCTGACGCGTCAGGAAAGTTCCATCG
>JAVBTU010000267.1:0-4415 GCA_031556015.1 Thermoguttaceae bacterium | reverse complement strand
ACGGGGTTTCTCCAGTTCGTAGTAGAGATATTCGAGCCGGACCGTTGTGTCGTAACTGTCAATGGGGAAAATTTCCCTCAGGACCGCTTCGAGCCCTTGGTCCAACCGCTGCTTCGGCGGCGTGTCCTCTTGGAGAAAGTTTTTATAACTCGTCGTTTGAAGTACGGTTAAATCCGGAATCTGGTGCACGGTTTCCTGTGTACCAAAGTTTCGTATTTCCGAAAAGTCAATACACCGTTGGGACGGAGTCGCCATAAAACCAGCCTTTTGTCAGAGGGTGAGAAAAAAGGGGAATCCCAAAACTTCAGCGGTGAGCGAACGCACTTTCGACCTCCAAGCAATTCGCTCATCTCCCTTATAACCGCAAAAAGTTCAAGATAATAAAGACGGATCGCTTATTCTAGAGGATTTGTGCGGGATATCAATAGGGGCTAGCAAAAAAAAGGCCAATCGAGGGAAATTTTGAGCAGTCTGAAATTCACTTCCGAACGACGCTGCTCGAAATATCATTCTGCGTTAGCGAAAAATCTGGTTTCAGGATACTCATTTTGCCGTAATATCAAACGTACTGGCTTGGAAACCTGAAACTTCGTTCCACTGAGCATGACAAAAACCTCTTAAATTTTCAAGCAGTCATAAACAAATTTGCCGATTAAATCGATTATTTCCGATGATCTTGTGAGAAAAAATTTTCCGGTGAGAATTGACTCGCTTTTCCGATGAGGATAGTTTAGTATATGGTAAACTCCTTGGATGGATGTAGTTCGACTGGAATAACCGGCTCCGAAAGCGACCGGGTCACGCTTCTCTTCTTCTTTTCGCACAATGGCCAAACGCACGAATTTTCTCACGATCCTGCAGCGCGACGGTGTTCTGAGCCCTGCCCAAATCAGCGAAGCGGAAAAATATTCCGACCAGACCGGACTGAAAATTCAGGACTGTCTCGCGAAGTTGGAATACGCGTCCAGTGAGGAAATCACCAAGGCGATCGCCGAAGAATTCAATCGCGAATACGTCGACCTGAGCGAAATCAGCATTCCACCGTCCATTGTCGAGCTGGTTCCGGAATCGGTCGCCCGCGAAAACTCGATTCTCCCGTATCAGGTCGACGGCGATCTGCTCCGCGTCGTCGTGAGCGATCCGAACGACATGGAGACGTTCGAAAAATTACGATTCATCCTGAACCGTCCGATCGAACCGGTTTTGGCAACGAAAGAAGCGATCCACGAGGCGGTCAACCGACATTACGGGCAAGGGTTCATGGATAACTCGGCGGACTCCATGATCCAGGAAATGACCGTGACCGCGCTCGACTTCACGCAGACGGAAGACAACGTCGCGGGGGTCCACACGCAGGTCGTTGGCGGAGAAAGCGATGCGCCGATCGTCCGACTTTGCGACTTGATCATCCAGGAAGCGGTCCAATTGCGTGCGTCCGACATTCATATTGAACCGTTCGAGGACCGTGTTCGGATCCGGTATCGGATCGACGGAATGCTTGTGGAACGCGACACGGTTCCCAAGCGTTTGCAGGGAGCGGTTTTGTCTCGCTTTAAGATTCTCGCCCGGCTCGACATCGCCGAGCGCCGAAGAACCCAGGACGGTCGAATCAAGCTCTCGATGGGAGACAAGGAACTCGACCTTCGCGTGAGTGTCATTCCGACCAGCCACGGACAGTCGATCGTCATGCGGATTCTCGACAAGGACAACATTCGCGTGAGCTTGACCCAACTCGGTTTCGACGAACGCGACTATAAAAAATTCAGCCAGCTTATCCGGCGTCCGAACGGGATTATTCTCGTGACCGGGCCGACGGGATCCGGCAAAACGACGTCGCTTTACGCCGCTTTGAACGAGTTGAACACGCCAACCCGAAAGATCATCACGGCGGAAGACCCGGTCGAGTATTATCTGCCGGGTATCAATCAGGTTGAAATCCGGCACTCGATCGGCTTGGACTTTGCCCGGGTCATTCGCGCAATGTTGCGGCAGGCGCCGAACATCATTCTCGTCGGTGAGATGCGCGACCTGGAAACGGCGTCGATGGGAATTCAAGCGTCGCTTACAGGACACTTGGTGTTCAGTACGCTCCACACGAACGACGCGCCGGGGGCGATCACCCGTTTGGTCGACATGGGGGTTCCGCCGTATCTGGTGTCAAGCTCCGTGATCGGGATCATGGCCCAACGGCTTGTCCGAATGATTTGCACGAAGTGTAAAAGAGCGTACACGCCGACGGAAGCGGAGCTTCGGGAACTCGGTTTGACGCCGGAAATCGCGGCTCGGGGACACTTCATGAAGGGCCGCGGCTGCGGAATCTGCAACAAAACCGGTTACCGCGGTCGTATGGCGATTTTCGAACTGATGATGATGACGCCGAAAATCCGCGAGATGACGTTCAAACAGGCCAGCACCGTCGAAATCCGCAAAGCCGCCCGAAAGGAAGGGATGACGGTCCTGTTCGAGGACGGCATCCGAAAAGTCTTCAAAGGCATCACGACCGTCGAGGAAGTCCTCCGCATCGCAAGAATGACGGAACAATGACGAAACGTGGTCTTCCCCGGGCTCCCCTGCCCGAAGATACGGGTATTGCTCCCACCCTTTTCCAAGCTCCGAGGATTCGTAACCCCTCGGCTCAATAGAGCGCGACTTCTTCGATCGGAATCCAACCGGTTTCGCCGCCGGCAAATTCGGCGCGAATCCATTGTCCCCGCTTGTCACGGACCGTGAATTCCGTGCGCTGGAGGATCGGGTCGGCGAATGTCGGCTCGTACTGCGACGAATTTCCCTTGCGCGGGACGATCTGCTCGGCGATCACGACGCCGTATTCGGTGCGGTCGAAACGGTGCCAATCGTAGGCGGCGGAGGAAATCGCGAGGAGCATCAATGCGACGAAAATCCCGGCGATTTTCTTAAGCGATTTCTCCCGTCGAAACAGGGCGAGTAGCGCGACACCAAAAGTAAGCAGGGAAATGAAAAACGCCAAGTGCAGTTTCAACGGATAGGACACCGAATTCTGCCAAAACAGCAAAGCGGGAAGAAGACCGTTTTTTTCGGCGGGATTGATGGAAATCGCGACCGTTTTCAAGTTCGCCGACAGATACGGATTCCCCGGCCAATATCGCTGCGCTTTTCGATACGCAAGGATCGCCAAAGACGGTTCGCCGGCCCGGGCCCAGGCGTTTCCCTGATTGTAAAAGATCGCCCCGGACTCGATTCCCCGGTCAATCAATCCCTGGTACATCGCCGCGACGCGACGAAATTCGTCTTGAGATTCCCGTTTCGCGGCCGGACTGTCCTCCGTGAGCGGCGAGACGGTCTGCCCCGGTTTGGGGGCGGACATTTCCACCGCTTTTTCAAACGCGAGCGTTGCCGCCTGGAAATCGTTCTCCGGGTCGAACGTGGTCCCACACCCCGTGAGCGACGCAAAGGCGAGCCCTATCGAAAGGGCGATCGGAATCGTTCCCGCCCCAAATGAAGCGGTCTGCTCACCTTTCAGTGCGGGAAGAGCGGCAATCAAATCGTCAAGGATCGCCGCCCCCCGTTCGACCGATTTGGCGGCTTTTTGCGGAGCAAGCGAACCGAACCGGATCGCATCGAGATGGTCGAACAGGTCTTCGAGTTCTTCGATTTGCGTTTCACTGAGATTCCATTGACGGACGATTTCCACCGTTTCTTCCGGCGTGATTCCCCGTACGGTTCCGCGGGAAACTTCGGTAATGAAATCGACCAGGATATTCCGGACCTGAATACACGCTTGGTGAGGTTTATCGGCGTCCAAAAGCTCCTGGAGTCCGTCCATTCGTTCCCGGGCCAAGGCGATCGCCGCCAATCTCGGCCCCTCCGGATCGTGGGGTCGACGGATTTTCGAGAGAAACAGCGCGATTGCGATCAGACCGTAAACACTCCAAAGAACCGAGAGCATCGTCAAATAAAAAACCGGCGCGATTCGTTGATTCTTTGCCCCGCTCGGATCGGTAAAATTCGCGAAAATCCCGCTCTCGGTCAGCGTCGGCTCGTTGTGCTTGGGAAGAAGCGGATTTCGTCCCGAGGTGAAAGCCGATTGATCGACCTGCTCCACCGATTGAATCATGAGCGTGATCGGCGCGCTTTTCAGTTCCGTGAAACGCTCCTGTAGGACGTTAAAATAAGAAACGACCAACTCCGGAAAAATGACAAGACCGCTTTGTTTCGGACGGATCGTATAAGTGTAGCGGTAAACATCGTCGTCCACTTCTTCCGTTGCGGGATATGTCTTGAAATTTTCGACAACCTGCGCGTGTTCCGAAAGGTCCGGCGCCTTGGAATCGACGATGGAACCGACTCCGCGAAACAGGATCGTCAAAGTCAACGGTTCGCCGACTTTGGCCGTTTTCGGTGTGATTTCGACTTCCCAGTCGAACATACCGAATAAA
>JAVBTU010000333.1:0-4083 GCA_031556015.1 Thermoguttaceae bacterium | reverse complement strand
ATCCACGCTTTCTCCGCGATTGATCGCGACGTTGGAGATCATGAAAGCAAAAAGCGCGACGCAGGCAAACGTCAAACCTTCCGGCGTAAGATTCGGTTCAAGGAGCGGACGGCGTACCATGACCGTGTCGAACATCAGTCGAACGAGAATCGCCAAGTGAACGCCGAAAATCCAGATATACCCGGAATGATCGTCGAACATCGCGAGAAAAATCAACCCGGGCGTCAGGAGAATCAGGCCGAAAAGGTCAAGATTCCGGACGCTCCAAAACCGGTTGAACTTGAAGAAAATCGCGAAAATCATCAATGCCGACAGGTAAAACCATGTCGTCGGGAGCATCTCGTACTGAAAGAAAGATGTCGGCATTAATGTAATTCGTTTGCGGCGGGGCTTGCCCCGCGTTTGTCATGTCTACGGTCGCCCCCTTTCATCGTTCCCCGTTTGCGGCGGGCCCGCGCTGCGTTTCCTCCGTCAACAAGGCGCACGTCACCCCCCGGCGGAAACACCTCAAGGAAATGCGATCATAGCTTGCGATTTGTACAAAGTCAAGGTAGAATCCCCGAAGAGTCGTTGCGAACGGGACGGCTGCCCCCCTTTAATGAAAATTCTAAATTCACAAGTCTTCATTCAAAATTAGAAAGCTCCATGGCCAAGAAGAAAAAATCACCCGCCAAAAAGAAAGTCGCTCCCGTTAAAAGCAAGATCGCGACCCTTGAAACGGAAAAGGGCAAGATCGTGTTGGAACTTTTCGCCGACAAAACGCCGAAAACCTGCGCCAATTTCGAGAAGCTCGCTTCCGAAGGGTTTTACGACGGGTTGACGTTTCACCGTGTGATCGAGGATTTCATGATTCAGGGAGGCTGTCCGAAAGGGACCGGAACCGGTGGACCGGGTTACACTTTCGAGGACGAGTTCGACAAAGATTTGACGCACAGCGGCCCCGGAATCCTTTCCATGGCGAACGCCGGTCCGAACACGAACGGTTCCCAGTTTTTCATCACGCATGTTCCTTGTCCCTGGTTGGACGGCAAACACACCGTCTTCGGTCGCGTGATCGAAGGGCAGGACGTCGTCGATTCCATCGAACAAGGGGACGTGATGGAAAAAGTCACCGTCAAATGAAATTGGCCGTCAGTTCGACGCATCCTACGAATTTGATATTTCCGTTGGTCAATTACATCAAACGCTACCAAATGGCCTACGATCTGGCGAAGCGGCCGGTTGCGGATCCGCTTCTGCCGGACGGGTTCGTTTGGGTGCCGTGGTCGCCGCCCCTTTTGCAGGTCCATGCGGAAGTGAAATACCGTGGATTCCGCGACGAACTGGACGGAAGCATTTTCCCCTCGTTTTCCTCGCTGGAGAATTGCAAACGACTCATGGACGTGATCGTGTCCCGGGCCGGGTTTCTTCCGGCGGCGACTTGGCTGATCGGTCGAACACCGCAACCGAACACGCGAATGCGGGAATACTGCGCGACGATTCAGGGGCTGAAACATTCGTCCGAGTCGGGCGGAATCCAAAATGTCGCCGTTCTGCCCGGCTTTCGGCGCCGAGGGCTTGGAGAATTGCTCGTGCGAAAAGCCTTGTTCGGATTTCAGCAGCACGGCATCCAAAAAGTCGGCCTTGAGGTTACCGCCGAAAACCACACCGCCGTCCAGCTCTACCATCGCATCGGGTTTCAAACTCTCCAGACCGTGTATAAGGAGTCGGTAGTCAGAGGATAGAGGATAGAGGATAGAGGATAGAGGATAGAATGTGAACACAATTCTATTTGTCATTTGTCATTTGTCATTTCTTATTTCTTATTTCATATTTCATATTTCTTATTTTAATATGCTTTCCCAATCTCAAATCGACGGCGTTATCGCGTTTCATGGTCATTCTTGTCCCGGGCTGGCGTTTGGGATTCGGGCAGGCGAATGGGCGCTGGAGCATTTCGGGCGCGCCGAAGACGAGGAAATCGTCGCCGTCGTCGAAAGCGACATGTGCGCCGTCGACGCGGTCCAATATCTGGTCGGCTGTACAATCGGAAAAGGGAATTTCATTTGGCTCGATTACGGGAAAAACGCGTTTACCTTTTACCGACGTCGTGATGGGAAAAACGCCCGGCTCATGTCCCGCGGCGGACTGTTGCTCGATCTCCGGCAAGAAGAACAGACTCTCGATCCGAACGACTCCGAAGGCCGAGCCGGAATCCGACAACAGATGATCGAACGGGTCATGAATGCCGAATTCGAGAATATTTTCGCGATCGGCCCGGCTCAGCATCCAATGCCGCACACCGCTCGAATCCACAAGAGCTTTCCCTGCGATGCCTGCGGCGAACTGACGGCGGAGCACCGACTCCTCAAGCATCAGGAACGGACTTTCTGTCTGCCTTGCCGCGCGAAAATCGGATAATTTAATTGTCCGCTCTCTCTTGGAAACGACCGATTCGCCCTGTTTTTCCTTGGGAAAAACACTCTTTTTTGGGGCAAAACCCGGAAATCCGATATAATTTCTCTAAACCGACCGGATCGAAGGTATTTTTTTCACAACAAATCGGTCGAACCGGAAACACCCGGGTAGAGGAATCGCAATGGTACGGATTCCGGACGAGAGAGATGACCGCAACAACCGCAAGCATTCCCACGTTTTCGCTGTCGCACGAGAGGATTCCGGCCAAAGTTTCGGAAATCGATTGGGCTGAAGCGCTCCGCGCCAACCAAAGCTGGCTCCGCACAGTGATCGCCGCACGGGTCGGAGAAGCGGCCGCGGTCGACGAGGTCTGGCAGGAAGTTTCTCTCGCCGCTTTTCTCCAAAAATCCCCTTTGCAAGATCCCAGCAAAGTATCTCCCTGGTTATACCGGATCGCCGTGACCCAATCGTTGATGTATCGTCGAAAATTGGGACGAATGCTGAAACTGATCGGTCGCTACGCCGAACGGAAACAGCCGTCCGAATCCGACAACCGTGAAAAAGAACCCTTGGATTGGATGCTGACTGAAGAGCGGCAGGAAACCGTTCGAAGAGCACTCGAACTGATTCCTTCCCGGGACAAGGAGATACTGATGCTAAAATATATTCATAATTGGAGCTACAAGGAAATCGCCGACAAGCTTTCCGCGACCGTTCCCGCGGTCCAGGCACGCCTTCACCGGGCACGGGAACGGCTCAGACGGGAAATCGAGTCGTAGTGTTTTCCATCGCAAACACGGGGCAAACCCGTGGCTAACCTACAAACACGGGGAGGACCCGCGGCTGACATTATGAGTACTCTAATTGAACAAATCGGTCTTCTCGTCGACGGGGAAATGGACGAGCGACAAAAAACGCAGCTTTTGAAAAATCTCGACCGCGAGCCGGACGGTTGGAAGCGTTGTGCGATGGGTTTCCTCGAGGATCAAACGCTTCGTTCCGTTCTCACCGGACCGTTCGTCGTCGAGAAGGAACCGACGACGGGACTGTCGACCCACGAAGCAATTTCCGAACCGGGAGAGGGGGAACGCCCGATCCCTTTCGTCGTCGTTCAGGCCAAAGAAGCGCGGTTCGTCAACACGGGACGCAATATTTTATCGTTGGCGATGTGCCTGCTTTTCGGTTTTTTAGCCGGCTTGGCTCTTCGCAATCACCCCCTCGCGCCGCCTAATTCGGAGGATTCCATGGCCCAACTGGAAACGTCTCCGGAATTCCACACCACATCCCTTCCCGCGATTCCGGAATACACCCCCGTGCAACAACAGGCGTCTCCGAACCCGTTTGACGTCGCAAACCGGGAGCCGGGAAAAAGTTACGCCGACCTCACGCCGCAAAAGCGTCTGATTTCGTTCGTCTCCGGGAGTCCTCAACAGCCTGAGGAGATGTACCTTCCTTGCTTCGATCATACCTCGATCGATTCGGATTTGATCCAAAAGATCTACAAGGATTCCTCGCAAAAAACCCGGGAGCGCCTCGGTGATTACGGCGTTAAAGTCGATTTTCAGCGTGATTTTCATGTTTTTCGGGGCAACGACAACGAATTGATCCTCGTCCCCGCTCAAAGCGCGATCATCAGTTACGCCGCGGAAGAACAGTTCGAATGAACGAAGCAAAAACAGAGCGGGA
>JAVBTU010000356.1:0-3532 GCA_031556015.1 Thermoguttaceae bacterium | reverse complement strand
CCGCCGACCGGCGCCTGCCGGATGTGCGTCGTCGAAGTCGAGGGGCAACGCAATCTCGTCCCAAGCTGCGCGTTTCCCGTCTTCGACGGCATGAAAGTCAAAACGCATTCCAGCCGTGCCGTCGAAGCCCGGAAAACCATCGTCGAACTTCTGCTCGCCGACCATCCGGAAGATTGTTTCTACTGCGAGCGCAACGGAAACTGTCAGCTCCAGGATCTTTCGGAGGAACTCGGCGTTCGCAGCAAGCGGTACCTCGGCATGAAGGACCAGTTCCAGCTTGACACCTCCGGCGAATCGATCGTCCGCGACCCGGCAAAGTGCATCAAATGCGCCAAGTGCATCCGGGTTTGCGAAGAGGTGCAAGGCGTTGCCTGTATCGATTTCATCGGCCGCGGGTCTAAATCGAAAGTCGGTACGGCGTTCAACGAAGGACTTAATATTTCCAGTTGTGTCAACTGCGGCCAGTGCGTCACCGCTTGTCCGACCGGGGCGCTGATCGGCAAATCACATGTCGCCCGGGTCATGGAAGCTCTGGAAGACCCCGAGATGCAAGTCGTTGTCCAGCACGCGCCGGCCGTTTCGATTTCGATCGGCGACGAGTTCGACGTGCCGGTCGGAACCGATATGATCGGCGTCATGCACGCGGCGATGCGGCGACTCGGATTCGACAAGGTCTTTGACACCAGTTTCAGCGCGGACCTGACGATCATGGAGGAAGGGACCGAACTGGTCAACCGGATCAAAAACGGCGGTGTCCTCCCGATGTTCACAAGCTGCTCTCCCGGTTGGATCAAGTTCGTCGAAACGTTTTATCCCGATTTCATTCCGAACCTCTCGACGTGCAAAAGTCCGCAGCAGATGCTCGGTGCGGTAATCAAGACGTGTTACGCGGAAAAGGAGAACCGGGACCCGAAGAAAATTTTCAGCGTCTCCGTGATGCCGTGTACGGCGAAAAAATTCGAAGCGAGCCGGCCCGAGATGGGACGCGACGGGTATCACGACGTCGACGCGGTGCTCACGACCCGGGAACTGGCCCAAATGTTCCGGATGTTCGGGCTCGACTTGAAAAATCTCCAGCCGGAGCAGGCGGACACGCCGTTCGGCGTCCGAACGACGGCGGGCAAGATTTTCGGTGCCAGCGGCGGCGTCATGGAAGCGGCGATCCGGTCCGCGTTTTTCCTGTTGACCGGCAACGAGCTGCCGAACCTGAACGTCACGGCGGTCCGCGGCATGGACGGTATCAAGGAAGCGCACCTGGAAATCAACGGCATGAAAGTCGGCGTCGCGGTCGTCAACGGACTCGGCAACGCCAAGAATCTGCTCGAAAAGATCAAGAGCGGCGAAAAGACCGACCTGCATTTCATCGAAGTGATGACCTGTCCCGGCGGCTGCGTCGGCGGCGGCGGGCAACCGTACTCGACCAACCGCGACCGGGTTCGTACGAGAATTCAGTCGCTCTATTCGATCGATTCGGGCGAATCGCTTCGCGTCTCACACAAAAATCCCGACGTGATGCTCCTGTACAAAAACTACCTCGGCGAACCGAACGGCCCCAAAGCCCACGAACTCCTGCACACGACCTACCACGAACGGGATCCGCTGACTTAAGAGAGAGGACAGATAACAGAGGACGGAGGACAGGGCCGAACCGAAAAATTCGACTTGTCCCGCCTCCTTTGTTTTCTTCCTCTGCAACGTATTTTTCTGTCCTCTGTCCTCTGTCCTCTGTCCTCTAGAAATGAACAACTACAAAATATTATTCGTCGAAGACGATGCCGATTTTCGTTCCGATTACGCCCAGCAGCTTCGTGACGCCGGATTCACGGTCGTCGAAGCGGAAGGGGAAACGCCCGCCGGGGAGTTTTTGCGCAAAGACAAGTTCGACCTGGCGATCGTCGACCTGGTCATGGAAAACGCCGACGGCGGGTTCACGCTGTGTTATCACATCAAAAAGGTGAATCCCGACATGCCGACGATTTTGATTACCGCGATCAACAGCGAAATTGAACTTCACTTCTCGATCGATTCGGAATCGGAGCGATCGTGGATCAAAGCGGATTCGCTCCTGAACAAACCGATGCGGTTCGAGCAGCTTCTGTTCGAGGTGAAACGGCTGCTCGGCGTCGAAGAAGCGCCGTCGCATCACTAAAGCGTTAGGACAAGACGTACCCGATCACGGCAATCGAGCAGGAAGGCGGTCGACACTGCTGGTCCTGGCATCCGGGCTCTCGCGGACGAGACAAAGATGCGCTCGACGAGGACCGTTCTTATCGGGCGGTTTGTGGGATGTGCGCGAATTTTTCTCAAGCGCAGCGATTTTCTCCATCGCGGCTTTGAGCAGTGCTTTGAGGTCGGCGATGATTCCGGTCATTTCGGCGATGATGATGTCTTTCGCGTCCATGTCGAACGTTGACAAAAATCGCGGACGCAAGTCAAGACGTTTTCGACCGTGAACGGAGACATGCAAACACACCTGACCGCCCACTGGCGGGCGGGACGCCCGCGCTCCAAGAAGAATAACTCTTGACGGCGTAAACTGGCAGGCTGGAAGCCTGTACTCCGGAATTATTTGCTTTTTGGCGGTTCGCTGCACAGCAGGCAGAGCGCTTCCCGGACTTGGGCGATCTGTGCTGCGGAAACTTTCATATAGCGATGCTTGCCGTTGGCGTCCGGCTTGAAAGTCGTGTGTCCTTTCTCGTCGAGAACGACGGTTCCCGGCTCGGTCAAATCGAAGTACCCGCGATCCGGTCGAACGGCGTACAGAACGCTCGTCAAATCGAACGTCGCCTGGCTGTTTTCCAAACCGCGATAATAATGGTACGCCTCTTTGAGCGGATGGTATTTGACGTAATTGTAATCCTCCTGGATGCTCGCCGGCGTGTAATGAATCAAGTCGCCGATTTCGAAACCGCTGAACACGACCGGAGTCGGCCATTCGGCGATCAGTTTTTTCGCGGCGGGCAGATCGCAATCGATATTGTATTCGACATGCGTGTATTTCGGATCGAACGCCCCGGCCATGATCGACAGGAGCCGCACTTTTTTGGCGAGCAATTCCTTGCCGGACAGCGGCGAAATCGCGTCCGGGCCGGTCTCCATCAGTCGGGCGAAATTGGTCGAAAAACCGACCTGCACGACGACGACCGCACCATCTTCTTCGGCGGCAAGCGTTTTGCGGAGCAGCGAGACCGCTTCGGGAAGCGTGTCGCCGGGCCGGACGGCGTGCGGAAACGCGTCGTCCCCCTTTTCGTTCTTCGTCGACACGACTTCCTTGAGGTACTTGCCGTCGTCCGGCGTGACACCATCACGGACCATGCCGATCGGAATGTTCGGACGCCCGTAAAACGTGTTGACCAAGCTGACCATCGGAGCGGCGTACTTGTTGTCCTTCGTGATCGTCACGGCGAGCATCTTGCATTCGCCGCGATTTTGCAGGGCATGAATGACCCCCATCGCGAGGGTGTCATCGACGTCGTTGCCGATATCCGTATCGAAAATAATCCGAACCGGTCCGGCTCCCTGGGCGAGAACC
>JAVBTU010000128.1:0-2842 GCA_031556015.1 Thermoguttaceae bacterium | reverse complement strand
TCCATCACGGCCCGGGAAAAGAACACGAATCGTTCGCAGTTGTCGTCGTAATCCCGACCATTTTGATTGTAAATCCCTTCCCGGTAATAATAGTGATCGTTTTGAATCAGGATCACCTGGACATCGGAGTTGGGGATACGGCTTTCCAGAAGATTTCCCTTGACGATTCGATCACCGACCGGGACGGCAATCTCGGTTTTCAGGTCGGTGATTTGTTGTCCGGACTGGAAAACCTGTCGATAGGCGGGAAGAACGACGCGAACGGTGTTGCCCAGTCGAGAAAGTGCTTTGGGCAGCGAATTGCTCACGTCCGCCAATCCGCCCGTTTTGGCGAAGGGGACCGCTTCACTGGCCGCATAAAGAATGTTCATGGAGACCCTCGAAAAATAAGGGTTTACGCTGGAGAGAGTGCTTTCCATTGACGCTCGTGTCGATCCTCCGACGAAAGATTTTAGCATAGTTTCTCTCTTCAGGGGATACTCGATTGTGGAGAAATCGTTTTTCGACCAATGAATTCGTATTTTATTGCATCAATCACCATATTCGGAAAAATTTGCCTAAACACTCCATTCGATTTAACCGATAAATTTAAGGAGCCACACTCGAAGCGCAGCGTAGTTTGCGGAACGGTGAGGATTTTGCGGTTTTGCTCCATTCTGCAAGTTTCGCCTCGCTTCACGTGCGGCTCTTTACTCCCCTAGCCTCTTGAATCCCATGAAACGATTCATCCTTATTGCGATACTCTTTTCGTTTGTCTCGCTCAGCGTTCCGGCTCAGGCCGCGAATCTGGGGCTTAATTTGCTCAGCCCGAAACGAGTCGACGCCGACCCGAAAAAGGTTTATAAACTCCAGGAAAGCAACGGACCGTGGATGATCATGGTCAAACGCTTTACCGGCGATAATCCCGAGGAAAGAGCGAATAAACTCGTATACGAGCTTCGCAAAAAATACAAGCTGAACGCTTACCTTTTCGACCACAAGTTCGAATTCAACGTTTCCGACGGAATGAAAGCGGCGGAAAAAAAACAATACCTCAAAGAGCGCTATGTCAAACCGGTCGTAAAAGAGTACGCCGTTCTGGTTGGAGATTTTCAGTCGACGAATGACGAGGATTTCAAGAGAGCACTGAAGACGATTAAATCGAGTTTTCCGGACTGTCTGAAATCGGAAATCATCCAAGTCGGAACGACGAGGCAATCGCCGCTTTCCACGGCGTTCGGAACACCAAACCCGATGCTCCCGCCCGATTTCGCGAATAAAAAAGGATATGTCGACGCGTTCGTCGAACGACTCAACTCGGACAGCAAATGCAGCTTGCTGAACAATCCCGCGAGATTCACGGTCCGTGTCGCGACATTCACGGGCGACATCGAGATTCGCCCGGATAAGGTCCGGCAAATTCTCAACGGACGCGGCGACAAAAAAATGGATGGCCGAACCCTTGCCAAGGCGGGAATCAACGCAAGCGAACTCTGCGCCGCTCTGCGAAAGCAAGGGGTCGACGCCTACGAGTTTCACGACCGCTATTCGAGCATCGTTACGGTCGGTCGTTTCAACGAGGTCGGCACGATGGGGCCGCAGGGCATGGTCGAGTTGACCCCGGAAATCGCGAAAATCTTCGAAACCTACAAAGGATACTATCGCCAGCCGACCGCCGACAACATGCTCCCGTACATGCCCCGATCGCTCAACGGGATCGAATTCGACGTCCAGCCGACCGTGATCATGGTTCCGAAACGGCTCAAGGGGGCGAAATAGAAAAAAAATCGGGGGGCTTTCGCCCCCCTTCCTCTGCTCGTTCTTCCCTTTACCGCGAGAGATTCTAACGAATCAGCGTTTCCAGTTGTTTGAGCCTCGGTTCGTTCGGCAACTTCCGTACGGCGTAATCGTAGACGGTTTTTGCGTCTTCGACCTGGCCCGCGGCGACAAGTTCCTTGATCCAAGGGGAATAAACGTGGTACTGATTCGACTTGAGATCCTTGAAATTCGGATCCATTAACTCGATTTGATCCAAAAGGCCCGCGGCAATATCATGTCGCTTTTTTTCCATGGAAAACTCCAGCGCGATGTTGTTGACCGCGCCGACCAGGTTTCCCCAGGCGTTCTCGTTTTCCGGGTCCAAAAGGAGCGCTTTGGCGGACGCGACGACCGAATCGGGGAGACGGTTGGCCTGCCAGTGATCGTAACCTTGATTGTAGTAAATCGCGGCGACGAGTTGCACGTCGGTAATTTCCCGGGTTTTACGGGACAGGTCGACCAATTCGTCCGTTCGGCTGACGGCTTTTCCACCGGTCAGCGGCTTGGCGACGGTTTGCGTGGTTGCTCCCCCGCCGATTTTGCTCTGTGTTGCGAGTTGCTTTTCCTTCGCGTTTTTCAGCGAAAACCAGTTCGGACAAGTCGTTTCCAGGTCGGTCACTTGCGAACCGTATTTGGCGCGACTGAGAACATGTCCGGACATTTCCAGTCCGCACACGTCCAATCCACTCTTTTGAGCGAGCGAATTGAACAACACAGTCGCGCTGACACAGTTGTAATTGCCGGTCTCGAACGAAATCGCCGGGTTCGTGCTTTCGATGTTATACGTTCCGGTCAGCAGTTCGGAGTGCAGATTTTCAAAAATCAGCTTCGTCAGTGCATCTTTATTTTCTTTGCTTTTCGGCGCCTTTTGGGCTTTTTCGCGAATCGTCTCGGCAAGCCGATCGAGTTGCTTTTCGTATCCGGCGATCTTCGCGGACCCTTGAACTCCTTCGACGATCAGCGACGCTTGCAGCAGGTCGAAACGATCCCACTGTCCGTCGGCGGCGTCGTCGAGGACTTTCTTTTCCAGCGGCGAAATTCCCTT
>JAVBTU010000295.1:0-4517 GCA_031556015.1 Thermoguttaceae bacterium | reverse complement strand
TTCCCGGTTTGGCAATTGCGTAATTGCCGTTCGCGTCCGGCATCACCGGGGACGGACCGTCCAGGTCGAGCTTGTCCAGGTGCGGCGTGAGCGGGACGTCGGAATTGACGACGTCGTTCCAGAGAATCTGCTTGCCGGACTCGGTCGCCATGCGTCCGAGAATTCCGACCATCGCGGCGTCGGCACAGCGGCTCGTTTCGTTGTACGGTCTGTCCGCACGGATCGCGGCGACCAGACGGTCGATTTCCACTTGATACTTGTTCAGCTTATCGCCGCCGTACTGCCAGACGAGTTTGTCCGGCTTGGAGAATCCGACTTTCCAGTTGCGGTCGCTGATGATTCGCGAAACGTTTTCCTGTCCTTCGCCGAGGATCGCGGTTCCCTTGGTACCGTTGACGACCGCTCCGAAGAATCCCCAGGTGTTTTCCTGCTGTCGCAGTTGAACCATCATCTGCGAACCGTCGGCGAACGAATATTCGTACGCACAGTGGTCGAACATTTGATCTTGGACTTCCCGGACCTGGCGACCGCCCTGGCCTTGGCAGGAGACCGGCCATTCGTTGCGGGACCAACACGCGGCGTCGAGGTTGTGAATCATCCAATCCAACGCGAAACTTCCGCACAGCCAGGTGAAGCAGTTGAAGTTCTGTAATTGGTGGTGCAACGGCGACATGTCCGGGGTCTTCGGACCGCACGGGAACGGGCCGTGAACGCGGTAAACCCAGTTCGTGATGATCTCGCCGATTTGTCCGTCGTGGATCCTTTTGATACAGTCCTCGACGCCCGGATCGTGCCGCGTCATCAGTCCGCCGCCGACTTTGAGATTCTTTTGCGACGCTTTTTCGCCGACCGCTTTGATCTTGCGATATCCGGGGCCGTCGACACAGAACGATTTTTCCATGAAGACGTTGATCCCTTTTTCCACGGCGTACTCGACGTGATCCGGTCGGAAAAGCGGCGGCGTTCCGAACATGACCAAATCGCCGGGACCGAGCGTGTCGATCGCTTTTTTGTAGGAATCAAGCCCGACGAACTTGCGATCGCCGACGTCGACCTGGTCTTCGAATTCACCGGTAATCGCTCCGAGGCTGCCGTCGATCTTGTGTTGAAACGTATCGGCCATGGCCCAAAGTTTCACCGGCCCCTGGTTTTTCGTGTAGAGCGCATTGATCGCCGCTCCGGTACCGCGACCGCCGCAGCCGACCAGCGCGACCTTGATCGTGTTATTCTCCGCCGCGTGAACCCGGGGCGTCAAACCGCCGGCCAGGAGTGTGCCGGTCGTAACCAAGCCGGTCGTTTTCAAAAAATCCCGTCGGGATCGAACTGTACTCTTTCTCTCTGACATGAATTGTCTCCAAAATAAAACGGAACAAGATCCGGCAACATCTCGGCGTTTTCGGTCGGATCCACCCGAAAACAAAATCGTCCTTCACGTTATAACAAATTGCTCCCGTAAAAAAAAGAGGGATTCGCCCTGTGTTGAATATCCTCGTCTCTTGTTCTATACTCAAGGGGGCTTGTCAAGCGACAAAAGGCGGCGAGGCCCGCCGAACCGAACGAGTTTCTACCCGAGTTTTTCACCATGTTTCTCTTTGGCGCCGGAATTGGAGAACTGATTATCGTGCTGGTCATGTTGGTCGGACCGTTGCTCAAAGCGCTGTTCGACTACCTTGGAGAGCAGAAACGAAAGCAACAGGAAAAGCTTTTAAAAACCACCGCGAAGGCGGTTCGTGAAAAACGGGAGAAAGGCGAAACCGTTCTTGCGGAACCGGCCGGAGTTTTGTATGATGCGGCGGTGGTGGACGATTTCGCCCGGGAAAAGAAAGCGCCGAAGATTCGATCCAAGTCGAATCGGAAAAAAACTGTCGAAGAACCGGTCCTTCCGCCGGTCCTCGCCGCGGTCGTCGAACCGCCCAAGCCCGAACCGATCGCACCGGCGACGGTCGTCAGCGGTCCACAACCGATCCCTTTGGCAACCGAAATCCTGAAAATGTTCCAATCTCCCGCCGGCGTCCAACAGGCCGTCCTCGTCCATGAAATCCTGAAACGACCGAATTTTTGAATTCGTAATTAGTCAATTTAGTCAATAAAATGGAAACTTATCCGATGAACCTGAAGCGCCGACCCGGCGTATGTATTCCTTGGGAAGAAGCGAAAGAACGTTTCGGCGAAATCCAAGGGGACGAAGAACAGATCAAACGCATCTGGGAAGAAAACGACGCGGAAGCGTACGACTACTTCTGGCAATTGTTGTTATCGTTTTAAGGCGCAAGGGTTGAAGGGTATAAGGGAGAAGTATCGAGCTTCTTTGTCCAATATCCCCTTCCACCCTTTTACCCTTCCACCCTTCTACCTTTCTTGAATTCCATGCAGCTGTCTTCTGCGATTTGTGATTGTCTTGAGGACGACGTCCTCCGTATGGTTCGTGAAAAATTGGACGCGAAAGTCGCGCCGGAGGATATCGTCGCCGAGTGCAATGTCGGGATGATCGACCTCGGCGAGAAATTCGACCAAGGGGAAGTGTTCATCCCGGACTTGATGTTTGCCGGAATGATTATGAAAAAAGTCATGGCGCAGCTTTCGCCGTTGATGAAAGCGGACCCGAACGCCGTTTCGGACAAGAAGAAACTTCTCATCGGCACGGTCCAGCACGACGTTCACGACATCGGCAAGGACATTACGGCTATGGTGTTCCAGAGCAGCGGTTTCACCGTAATCGATCTGGGCGTCGACGTTTCTCCGGCGAAATTCGTCGCGGCGATTCAGGAACACAAACCGCAATTTCTCGGCCTGAGCCTGCTGTTGACGACTTGCTACAAATCGGTTTCCGAGACGATCGAAGCGATCAAAGCGGCCGGACTGCGGGACAGCGTCAAGATTCTCGTCGGCGGCGCCGCGGCGAGCGAACTGATGGCCGAACGAAGCGGCTGCGACTTCTACGGCAAAACCGCCGTCGACGGACTCCGCTGGGCCAATTCCTGAGCAAGGCAAAGAGCCGCACGTGAAGCGAAGCGCAACGTGCGGAACAGGGTAAACGTCAAACCGTTCCGCAAATTCCGCTGCGCTGCATGTGCGGCTCTTTGAGTTTAAAACGACCCGCCCTCTGATGAAAAGTAAAAAACTCTATCTTGATGTTTGCTGTTTCAATCGTCCCTTCGACGATCAAACACAAATATTGATCTGGCTTGAAACAAAGGCGAAACTGCATATTCAAAGCCAAATCAAGGAAGGGGTGTTCGATCTCGTTTGGTCGTACATGATTGATTATGAAAATGATTTCAATCCTTTTTCCGCTAACAAGGAATCCGTTTCACGCTGGCGGTTCCTCGCAAGTGATCATGTCAAAGAATCCGCAATCATCTTGGAATTAGCTCGCGAAATTCAATCGAAAGGTTTGAAAACGAAAGATTCGCTTCATTTAGCCTGTGCGACATCGGCGAAATGCGATTTTTTCCTCACGACGGACAAGAGAATATTGAATAAAAAACTGACAATTATTCAAACGATCAATCCGATGGATTTCGTTCAGCTCGTGGAGAATGACAAATGCTGACAGATACCGTTCTTAGAAGTACCGGCATGAATATTTTGATTGACCATCTCGGCATGGTCGACGCGGAACGGTTTATCGCACTGGTCAATCGTGAGCCGTTCGATTACACAACTTGGCAATCCGATCTGTTTGACGGGATGTCTCTCGAAGAATTGAGCAGCGCCGCGATGGAGTTTACCCGACAACATTATCCGGAAGAATAACCGGCTCTTTGAGCCTTACTGATCTTTTCCCCACACCTCGACTTCCGTCAATCCGCACCAGCCGAAGGGCATGTCCTGTTCCAGTTCGACGATTTTCACAAACGTCGTCGTTCGTTTGTTGAACGTAAACGTCTGCGGCTTGTCCGTTTTTTCCAAAACGATCTTTTCGCGGGATCCGTCGGAAAATTCCAGCGTTGCGCTGTGCCAAGCGGAATCGTGCGGAAAATCGGCTCGTATCCAGATCACGACTTTGTCCGCTTCCACGGGGCGTCCGAAATCGACCTTCCACCACAAATCGGTCCGCTTGTTCGGGCCCCAGGACGGGAATTGCGACCCGTGCCCCTTGTTGTCCGTTTTTCCGTCGATCGCGTTGGACGCCGCGAATTCCAGCTTCATTCCGAATTCACTGTTGGACGTCGCAAGGGGATAGTTGCGTGTGGAAAGCGAAGAATCCGGGTTGAACGCTAAATTGCGGTACGTGTTTTCGGCGCCGGATTTCCGACCGTAAATCGGAGCGTTTTGCTTTTTCGTCGGCCAATTGGCGAGAAATTCGGCTTTCCGTTGCCGACCGCCGGCGTCGAAGACCGGAAGCGTCGTCGGATCGGGCATTTCGATGTCCTCCGGCTCTTCCCCGTACGCGATCAGCTCTTCCGCTTTCTTTTGCTGGACGAACATGGAAACCGAGACGGCCTCGATCTCTTCCATCCGGCTCCGTTTGTTCAGGAAGAAATCGTACTCCGCCCGCTGCGCGTCGCTCCAGG
>JAVBTU010000170.1:0-8189 GCA_031556015.1 Thermoguttaceae bacterium | reverse complement strand
GACTGTTTCAGCAAAGATTCTGGTTTTGAAAGTTTTACCGAGAACGAATATTCTCGCGATGAAACCGACGACGAAACCTCGCAAGAAGACTGGTCCACGCCCGATCGCTTTGAAGAGACGGCTCTGGTCGAAGAAGATCCGGTGCGACTGTACCTGAAGCAGATGGGAAAAATCCGGATGCTCACCGAGCAGGAAGAGATCGTTATTACCGGAAAAATCGGGAAAAAGCGAACGGAGTTTCGAGAGAGCTTCCTCGCGACGGATTACCTGATTGCCCAGTCGGTTGAAATCCTGACCCGGGTTTCGCAAGGACGCTTACGAATGGATCGGACGATCGATATCTCGGTCAACGACAAGAAAACAAAAGCGGTGTTTAGCAGGACTCTCGAACCGAATCTCGAAACGCTCCGCTTGACCCTCGCGCGGAACCGGGACGACTTTCGCATCGTTGTTCGTCGTCAGAGCGGCGAACAGGAAAAGAAAGACGCGTGGAACCGGCTCCGGAATCGCAGGAAACATGCCGCGAGGATCATCATGGAGTTGGGTTTGAGAATGAATCTTCTCGACCACGCCAAGAAAAAAATGTGTCTGTGCTTCGACCGGATGGCCCGACTTCGGGATTTGCTTCGCGTTTCGAGGCAGCAGCCGAGCCGCGGAAAACGGCTGCCGGGCGGCTCGACCGTCGAGGGAATCCGCGCGGAGTTGCGGCGACTGATGAGACGGACGTCGGAAACGCCGTCCACGGCCGAGCGATGGATGAGAAAAACGGAGGTTTTGAAAGAGGACTACGAATTGATTAAAAACGAGTTTGCGCTGGGAAACCTGCGTTTGGTCGTTTCCATTGCCAAGCATTTCCAAAATCGCGGTTTGAGCCTTTTGGATTTGATCCAGGAAGGAAACACCGGTTTGATCAAAGCCGTCGAAAAGTTCGATTGTGCAAAAGGGTGCAAGTTTTCCACTTACGCAACCTGGTGGATTCGACAAGCGATCAGCCGCGCCATCGCGGAACAAAGCCGCTTGATTCGCGTTCCCGTTCACATGATCGAAATGATGAATCATGTGATCTCGGTCGCGCAAAACGACTTGGTGGAACAAGCGGATTCCCAAGCTGCGCTGGAACAAACGGCAGGGAAGGTCGGGCTCTCCCAGGGCGAACTGATTTACATGCTCCAAATGGGAGTTCAGCCGATGTCATTGGACCAGATGGTTACCAATCAAAGCGAAAGCGCTTTCGGCGCAACTTTGGAAGACCATCGCGCCGAAAGTCAACTCGCCGAAATCGACAAAGAGGATCTCCGGCAGCGAATCGAAGAACTGCTTCAGGATTTGTCGTTTCGGGAACAGGAGATTCTTCGTTTGCGATACGGGTTGAGAGACGGCACGGTTTACACATTGGAGGAAGTGGGCAAAATATTCTCGATCACGCGGGAAAGGGTCAGGCAAATTGAGATGAAAGCGGTGAAAAAATTACAGCATCCTCTCTGTTCCAATATGCTTTGTGGATTCGTCGATCGGCCCAAGGAAGTCGTGTCGATCGAACGCACCGCCAAAAAGCGAAACTCGGCTCATTTGCGGCCGGCTTTCGCGGAGTGAACGGCAGAAATTAGTCTGTTTATTTTTGAAGAAATGTGAGTTTTCGTCTCGTCCTTGTCACAAGGCTGACACATTCCAGTTCGATGTGAATGTCGTATGCGAACCGCCAGGTCGCATACGACATTTTTTTTCATCGAAATTCGAGACACTCTTTTTGTTATGCAAGTCGCCGTTCTTCCGGAGAAATTGGTCATCGTCGAAGCCCGAAAACTCATTCGCGATTCTCTACTCAGCGTTTTTACGAATGTCAATGTCTTTCGTTATGTTTTTGCCGCCTCCGACCGGTTCGACCCGATCTTCATGATGGCCGGTTCCGGCCGGACGGTATTCCTGGTGACCGGTTCTTCCTACCCGCAAATCCGCAAGACGGTCCAGCAGGTTCAAACAACGCAGCACGAGGCAACGATCGTCATCCTCGACGAGCAATTCCGCTCCGGCGGTGGGATGTTGGTACGTGAAACAGCGGCGCACGGATATTGGACGTTTCACGATACGGTGGACAAAATCGTCGACGGTATCATCCAGGCGGCGAACCGGCGTCAGTCGATCTCCCCGTTCGCCGGCGAGCATTTGAATCACTCCCGACGCAAGGGACTCCAAATCGCGCCGAAGCTCCTGGAGCATCCGTTGTACAAATTGTCGAAACGCGAGCGGCAACTGTTTCACCTGATCGCCGGCGGAAAAAAAATCGAAGTCTGCGCCGAAGAGATGAGCATCGCTCGAAAAACCGCCTGCAATCTTCGGGAAAAACTCATGAAAAAGTTCAATGTCAAATCGGGAACCGACCTCGTTTGGAAAGCGATCGAAACCGGACTGGTCGACCATTTCCACCGCGACGAGTCGCAGTGAATTTGGTTTGGTATTGCGTTTATTTGGAGTATGGGCATCCTGCCCGTCGGATTAGGGACGTGGATTCTTCAGGCAGCACCAAAGCGCGGCCATGCGGACCGCGAGGCCGTTGGTGACTTGGTCGAGAATCGCCGAATGCGGACCGTCTGCGACGTCCGGGGTCACTTCCAAACCGCGATTGATCGGGCCGGGCGCGAGAATCAGGACGTCTTTTTTCGTCTTCGCCAACCGGTCGCCGTCCATACCGTAGAGGTGGGCGTATTCGCGAACCGAGGGGAACGGTCGAATCACCTGCCGTTCAAACTGGATCCGGAGAAGATTGAAAACATCGACCCGATCGAGAATGTCGTCCAGCGAGTAAGAGACTTCCACTCCGAGCCGCTCCCATTCCTTGGAAACCAGAGTCGACGGCCCGCAAACGATCACGTTCGCTCCGAGCGCTTTCAAGCCCAGAATGTTCGAGCGGGCGGTTCGACTGTGCGCGATGTCCCCGACCAGTGCGACGGTCAAACCTTCGATCCGCCCGAGCCGTTGCCGAATCGTCAAAATGTCGAGCAGCGCCTGCGTCGGATGTTCGTGCGGCCCGTCGCCGGCGTTGAGGACGGAGCATTGGAGAGTCGCGGCGAGCAGTTGCGGCGGACCCGGACAGGAATGTCTCACGACAACGCAGTCGATTCCCATCGCTTCGAGATTCTTGGCCGTATCGATGATCGTTTCCCCTTTGGAAAGACTGCTGCTTGCCGCCGTGAAATCGACGACGTCGGCGCCCAAACGCCTTGCGGCCAAACTGAAGCTGATCCGTGTTCGCGTCGAATTCTCGAAAAAGAGATTGACGCAGGTTTTCCCGGTCAGCAGCGGAATCTTACGGTCTCCCTGGCAAATCACGGAGCGAAAACGATCCGCTTGATCGAGCAAAAGCACGAGTTCTTCGGCTCGAAGTCCTTCAATGCCGAGCAAATGATCATGCGTCCATTCGCTGGGAACACTTCCCCAATTTTCTACGGCGCTCACGGAACTTTCCCTTATTTCTGACGTCATGGAGAAACCAATCGCCCGCCGAAAGACGGCTCGAAAAGACAAATTTCGGCAATTCTACCCGATCGACCCCGCCTACGGAATAGGGCGAGGAAAAAACAGCGCTTGTAAGTCGGGCGCTAACAAGTATCGGAGAAACATACCAGCCCCAAGTGTAAGCGCGGGGCTTGTATTGAATGCGGAATTAATAGGACGGTGATTCAACGAGCGATTTGGACAAGCTCTATTTTTGACTGTTTCTTACCAATGCAAAAACATTTCGATACAGTCGGCTCGAACACCGCTTACTTCGTGCGCGGCTCTGATTCGAAGGGGGCGGTCGGGTCGGGCATGTTGACTTGGAGCGACGTTTGCTGTAATCATGGGTTCCTCGACCGGTCAAAAAACGTCCGCCGTGATTCGGTGTCTGCACGCCGGGTTTCCGGTCGACACACGTGATACCGTCCCTGTCAACGTCTTAAGAGTCTCATCATGTTTATTCGAACGCTCCTCCCGGTTTTGATTCTGTCGCTCGCCGTTGTGCAAAATTCATCATGGGGACAGGTTCCCCTGGGTTGGAAAAACGACGAAATCGATGCCGCAACCTTGGAGCGCGATTTCCAAATCCCCCCGCAAGGCTACGGTAACGTGGCGTTTTACTGGTGGCTCGGCGATCCGCTGACGAGGGAACGGCTTGCGTGGCAATTGGACCGTCTGGTCGAAATGGGAAACGGGATGACCGGCGTACAGATCAATTACGCTCATAGCGACAAAGGAGGGGAGCTTTGGGGCCTAACCTATGCGAGCGAACCGCCGCTGTTCGACGATCAGTGGTGGCAACTGGTCCGATGGTATATGCAAGAAACGAAAAAACACGGCATTTCCGTCAGTTTGAGCGATTACACGCTCGGTATCAGCCAGGGATGGAAATGGGATGAAGCCATCGCCGCTTATCCGGAAATCATCGGTTCCGTTCTAGAGTGTGACACCTTTGATGTGACACCCGGTCAAACGATCCACGTAAACGTTTCCCCGGCAACGCTTGCCATAACCGCGTGGATCGACGGAGAACGGATCGACCTTTTCGACCAATTGCGACGACGGCCGGAGGGAAACGACGTTTGCCAATGGCAATCGCCCGGCGAAGGCAAGGTTTTTCACGTCCGGGCCCGGCGCGTCGATCCGTCGATCGATCCGATGCATCCCCTGGCCGGAAAAGCGGTGATTGAAAAATTCTTTCAACCGTTTGAGGATCACAATCCCGGCGAACCGGGGAAAGGTCTGAATTTTTTCTTTTCCGACGAACTCGTCTTCCGGGTTCAAGGACGGCTTTGGAACGATATTTTCGCCGGAGAATTCCTGAAACGTAAAGGTTACGATGTTCGCCCGCTGCTGGCGGCGCTCTTTGCCGACCTCGGCCCCCAAACGGTCAAGGTGCGACTGGATTATTACGACGTGATGTGTTCGCTCTCGGAAGAAAACTATTTCAAACCGGTTTACGAGTGGCACCAGGAGCGGGGAATGACCTACGGCTGCGATCACGGCGGGCGCGGTCGGGACCTGACGGAGTTCGGCGATTATTTCCGAACACAGCGATGGAATCAGGGGCCCGGAAGCGACCAACCGGGCTTGGGCAAAGACGTCGTCAAGGCCAAAGTCGCGGCTTCCATCGCGCACTTGAACGAGCGTCCCCGGGTTTGGCTCGAAGGGTTTTACGGCAGCGGTTGGGGCACCTCGACGGAGCAGATCGCCGACGCGACGTTTTCCAATTTTCTCATGGGCTATAACCTGCTCTCCTTGCACGGGCTCTATTATTCGACGCACGGCGGCTGGTGGGAGTGGGCGCCGCCGTGCAACCACTGGCGAATGCCGTACTGGAAACATTTCAAGACGTTCTTCGACGCCACGCAGCGTCTGAGCTACCTGATGACGCAAGGGCATCACGTCTGTGATGTCGCGGTGCTTTATCCCGTCGCGTCCGCGGAAACGGGAATCGAGGCGGGGGAATCCGTCGGCAAAGCGTTTTCCATGGTCGAGCATTTGTACCAAAACGGCATCGACGTCGACTTCATCGATTTTCAGTCGATTGAAAAAGCCCGAATCGAAGACGGTCGTCTCCATATCGCCGGAGAATCGTATCGGGTTCTCGTCCTTCCGCATCCGAAGGTGTTGCGTCATGCGATGCTGGAAAAAGTTGTCGCATTCGCCGAAGCGGGCGGCATTGTCGTCACGCTCGGAGGATTGCCGGAATACTCGGACCGCATCGGCGCCGATGATCCCGAAGTCGCACGCCTGGCCGCCTTGCTGCCCCGGGAAACCCGATTCGATGGCGTCCCGGAAGCCGTGAAAGCGATCGGCGGCATGTTTCAGCGGGATATCGCCGTTGACAATGCCGCCATGCCGTTCTATTTCGTGCACCGTCGCTTGGCGGATCGTGATATTTATATGTTTTATCGACTTCCGGAAAACGCGATCGTTACGGTCCGCTCGACCGGGCGCGCGGAACGGTGGAATGCCTGGACCGGCGAAAAGGAACCGCTTGCCGTGTTGGAGCAGAACGAAGCCCGGGGGACGCGTTTTCAACTGACCAACGCCCCGGAGGAACTGCAGATTATCGTGCTTTCGCCCGGCAGCGCGGAAGTTGACACCAACGCGATTTCGACCTTGAAAACCGAACCGATTCTGTCGCTGGAGGGACCGTGGGATTGCGACATCGTTCCGACGTCGGACAATACGTTCGGCGATTTTCGGATCCCCGCGGTACCGGGCCAAATGATCGGCCCGGAAGCGAGACGCTTTCGCTTCGCGGCATCACCGACCGTGACGCCGGAATGGTTGACGCCGGATTGCGACGATTCGCGATGGAGCCGGAACACTTACGCGTTCGGTCCCAAATTTCGCCGGCTCGGGCCCCTGCCGGGAGATTTGTCGAAAGAAGATTTCGAGGCCCTGGAAAAGAAACTCGCCGCCGTAACCGTTTGCCCGGAAGGGGATTGGGCGGCCGGTGATCGCGTTTACCGCTGGAAGGATTATGACTTTTCATGGCGCTACGGCGTCGAAGGGGATGCCGGGCATCAAGGGTATCACGGCCTGAAAGAAAACATGTACGATGAATTCCTACGCCTGGGGAAATATGCGGAAAAAGGACTGTTGGATACGGTTCGTCAGCCGGAACCGGAAGGAACGAGGTACTATCTCTGGACGACGGTGCTTGCACCGGACGTCATGGAAGGCGTCATCCTTTCGCACGGCATGAAGCCCGACGCCGCGTGGATCGACGGGAAACCGTTGGACCTGAAAAACACGACCGTCCCGCTGCGGAAGGGTGCGAATTCCGTGCTGTTGCGCTATGATCGTCCCGGTACCGGTTATTTCGTCGTCGTTGCTCCGGATTCTCCGTGGGCCGAAGAGGCGGAAGCCGCGGCGGGTTCGCCGGCGACGATGCACGATTCGTCGAACTGGATTTGGACCGGCCCGGGCGAAGGGGCCGGAAAAGCCTTGTTTCGTCGTACTTTCGACGTTCCGGAGTCGATGATGCCACAACGTGCGCAACTGTGTATCACGGCCGACGACGGGTACTCTCTCTGGATGAACGGACGGCCCCTCGGTTCGGACGCGACGTGGAACCGCATTCAATCCTTTGATGTTACCGATAATATGCGACCGGGGAAAAACGTGATTGCCGTCCAGGCGATCAACGGCGACGGGCCGCGGGGAATGATCGCGGAATTGCGGACATTCGATCGAGACGGAAAGTTTCGGCTCTTGCTTGCCACGGATGAAAAATGGCGATGTGCGTCCTCGGAGAAAAACGAGTGGACCGCTGTGGATTTCGAGGATTCCCACTGGAATCCGGCGGTCGTGCTTTCCCCTTTTGCCGACAGTTTGTGGGCTGTTCACGAGACGATGGGACCGCCCCGATTGGAAGAAATCGAAGGAGAGGAATACCATGAGACCACGGGACCTTTGGCCATGCGTTGGTATGACGCCGACCGGGAGTGTTTGAAGCCGGGAATTTTACCGTTTGACATTTTCGGCGGGCGGCCGGTCGTGGGGCATTATCGGTTTTTCGCACCGCCCGGCGCAACGACAATGACCGTACCGAATCTCGAAGCCAAAGCGTTCGTGGAAGGTCGTGAACTGGCGGCGAGGATCGCGGACCGTCAGACGATTTTCGAGTTGCCTCGTCAAAACACACTTGAAACGGCGGTCGCGGTTTGTCTTCCGTCGACCGACGGAGAACACGGCGGAGCCGTTTTTAACGTGCCGATTACGTTTCAATGCGAACGCGGACAAATCGACGTCGGGGATTGGTCGCAATGGGAAAGTCTCCGAACCTACAGCGGCGGCATACGTTACGGAAAAACATTGACGCTCGAAAAAAGCGAGATCGACGCAACCGGTGAACTCATTCTCGACCTGGGCCGCGTCGTTTCGACGGCCGAAGTTTTCGTCAACGGCCGGTCCACAGGCGTCAAAGTCTCGGCCCCTTGGAGGTATCCGGTGACCGACCTGTTGAAGTCGGGTGAAAACCGGTTGGAAATCGTCGTCTTCAACACGCTCGGCAATCATTATCTCACTGTTCCCACGCGTTTGTGGATTCCGGTCGAAAACCGGGGAGAATTCCGGTCGCAATTCGTGGAAATGGGGCCGGGCGAAATTAAAGAATACTGTGATTCTAACGTCAAAAAGCAGTCCCTGGCAAGAGGGACTCGTCACGATTCCAAGGCCCT
>JAVBTU010000079.1:0-7492 GCA_031556015.1 Thermoguttaceae bacterium | reverse complement strand
GGCCTGTTCGTATTCCCCTTATTGGCCTTCACCCCCCCGTTTTGCCCTTCGTTTAGCCCGAGAACCGAAGGTTCCGGTGCGCCCCCGCCGGTAATCCCCGCCCCGATTGTAGCACCACAACAACCCGAACCGATTTCAGTTGCGATCGCCGCGCCGCCGGCGCCGCTTACCGTCGACGTTCCCAAACCGCACCCCATTGAAATAGCGCAACCGATACGTCATGTCGAAACGACACCACAAATCCTCGAGCCGGAATCTGCGATTCCGACATTTCCGATTGCAAAG
The DNA here is from genome assembly GCA_031556015.1 of Thermoguttaceae bacterium. Classification (GTDB taxonomy): domain Bacteria; phylum Planctomycetota; class Planctomycetia; order Pirellulales; family Thermoguttaceae; genus JAVBSX01. Next base: position 7,207 of record JAVBTU010000079.1, on the reverse strand, counting down.
TCCTCGATATTTCACCCTATAAAAACTCTCATCGTCGCCCTGTGGTTCACGGGCATCGCTTGTTTCGGCGCCGCATGGTTATACGTGCATGGAAAAGCCGCGACGTTTCTGCTGCGGTGTCAAACCGGCCAAGCTTCGCCGCTTGTCGACGAAATCCGGCAGCGTTTCCGCATTCGGCGCAACATTCGCGTCGTGTATCATGAAAAGATTCCGGTTCCGCTGGCGATGGGAATTTTCCGTCCGACGGTGTTCTTTCCGCTTGACGCCGCGAACTGGCCGGACGAAAAAGTCCGGGTCGTGTTGCTGCACGAGTTGGCTCACGTCGCGAGGCGGGACCTGCTTTGGCAGAATCTCGTACGGTTGGCGTGCATTGTCTACTGGCCGCTGCCGACGGTGTGGTATCTTGCGCATCGGGTGAAAACGGAACAGGAATTAGCGTGCGACGACATGGTGCTCCAGTCGGGCCAGCGAAGCAGCGATTACGCCGAAGTGCTGCTCGGCTTGTCGAAAAACCTTTCTGGCGCCCGGATTCCGCAAGCCGGTATCACGATGGTCCGCCGCAAAACGGTGTCAAAACGGATCGACGCGATTCTCGACGTAAAAACCCGCCGCAACCCGGTCGGCCGCCTGCTCGGCTTGTCGCTGCTATGCGGCGTCATACTGTCGACCGGTTTCGTTTCGCTCTTCGCCCCCAAAATCCCGCTCCCGGCGTTTGTGTTCAGCATGAATAAAGCCGAACAGGCAGAAGAGATCGAAGAACCGAAATCTGACGACAATTTTCGACTCGGCGAGGAACGAACGATCCCGATCTCGGGCCGGGTACTCCTTCCCGACGGCTCCCCCGCCGGGGAAACCTGGTTGACCGCAAAGCATGTGAGTGGTTGGCAGAATCTCACAGAGCGATTACAAAGCGACAAGAACGGTAAATTCAGAACGAAAGCCCACGTCGGCGCCTATTTCATGGTTCTCGTCGATTCACCGTATCCGGGAAACGACAAAATCGAAGGATTCGCATCCTCTGTTGTTGCGACAATCGTATCCGATCCACCACAACCCGGACAGTACGATGTTCCTATGATCGATGGAACAAAACTGCACGGAAAATTGGCTTATGCGGACGGTTCTCCTGCTCCGGGAAAAAGTGTCACCGCTACAGTCTACGGCTTCGGATGGGAAAGCATGACAACCAACAAGGAAAAAAATGTCACCAGTGCTGCAACCGTATCGATTATCGTCGTCGCCAAGGCCGATGAAAATGGAAATTACTCGATCCGCCTCGCACCGGGCGTGTACGATATTATACAAGCGGACAATCTCAGTGAGCATCGGCTCCACAAAACGATAATCAAAGAGAACGAAGAAGAATTACGCATGGATTTCGTCGTCCCGCCGCCAACACGTGGTGTTATCATTTTACCGGATGGTTCTCCTGCCGCGAATCTGAAAATCAGTTGCAATTCCTTATACGGCTTCCCCGACCATGGCAAAAACGTCTCTTGGGACTTGAAGAATACTTCGACGGATGACGCCGGAAATTTTGAGGTCATCTTGTCCGAATACGAAAACGTGATTGATACTCATACGAAAGACGGAAAATTCGGGATCGTCAAATACCTGGAAGGAGAAGAGCGACTTGAGCCTCAAATGCTCACCCTTCAACCGGCCTGTGTTGGCAAAGTACGACTGATCAGTGAAGCTACAGGAAAGCCGGTTGCCGACTATCCTTTAAAGGCCAATCTCATCTTACGTAAGGGTAGAATCGGAATCAGGTCGATCGAAAGCGATTCGGACGGAGTCGTCAAATTGATGACGATCTTTCCGGAGGGTGAGTATAGACTTGATTATCAAGCGCCAATCGATTCTAACGGCTCTCTGCTTTCCGAACAACCCGATTTAGACATTTCATTTTTCCCGAAGACTCCGGGCGAAACCGTCGACCTCGGTGAAAAGCGGATTCCGGGCGACTTCAAGGCGTATGAACCGAAACCGAATGACGCCAACTTGACGACCATCACCGGTCGCATCATCGATGAAGACGGCGAACCGGTCGTCGGGGCGGTCGTTTGCGGCGGGAACGAGAGTTTGACCTTACGGCTTGATACGACAACCGATGCCAACGGGGAATATCGATTCGAAAACTGGCCGCCGTCAGGTATGGCTTACGTCGGTTTGTGTTGACGCGGCAAGGAGGCGCATTTGAAAACGATGACCGTCGACCCGAAAGCGCCGCCGAAAATCGATTTCTCGCTCTCCCCGGCGGGCAAGCCGATCAAGGTCGAATTGCGCGACGACGAAGGACGGCCGGTTCCGAATTTCTACGTCACGATTCCCGACTGGGGGCCGATCCGGTATCCGGGTTCCGCGCTCCTGTGGGGAAAGGCGGACGATTATCCGAAAACGGACGAAAACGGCACGTTCGTCTGGAACGAAGCGCCGGACCTCGAAATCCCGCTCGACTTTAATGATGCCGATTGGCAAAATTCGAAATACATGCAGATTCGCGGCGAGAAATTCATACCGCGCATGGAACCGTACATGTTTCTCGTAAACCCGAAGCTGGAGATTTCCGGCAAAGTCGTTGACGCCGCGACCGGTAAGCCGATTCCGGAATTCAAAATGTTTTGGGGATACCGCGACAATCCCGAGTACGCCGCAATCACTTGGCTTTCGGATAAAATTCAGGCGGGAAATGACGGCGTTTATTCGATTTCCGAAACATGGCCGCGATACCGATATTATGTCCGGATCGACGCCGACGGATACGACCCCTCTGTTTCCCGGGACATTGATATCAACGAAGGAAAGCAGGAAATCGACTTTTCGCTGAACAAAATGTCGGCGGAAAACGCAGCAAAACTCATTCGCGGCACCGTCTTGACACCGGACGGCAAACCGGCCGCCGGGGCCGACGTCGCGATGCTGACACTAGGGCGTCAACCGCCGTTTTTCGATAACGGCCGCATTCGGGGAGGAGAAGAACCGTTCGTCGTCAAAACCGACGACAAGGGAGCGTTTCAATTTGCCGAAGTCGATTTTGAACAGGAACGGCGATTCCCGAGAAATTTCAGCCTGGGCAAATCGTACGATTACATTCTTTGTTTCGTACATGATACCGGATTCCGACGGATCAAACAGGATGCAATGCAGGAAATCCTGAAAACCGGCAAGCCGATCACGCTGGAAAAATGGGGCCGTCTGGAAGGAACGTTGGAAGTCAATGCAACGCCCGGCGCTGGCGAAACCGTCGTGTTTTCCGATTTTCAGTTCCTGGACGGCGACCGACGGGACAACAGCAACCCTTGGGCGGGTTTTCAATACGATGGCGTCATAACGGACGCCCGGGGCCGATTCGCAATTGAACGAATCCCGGCGGGAGAAGGAACCGCATATCGGGCGTTTTCCAAAAAGCGTCCCGGATGGAACGCGTCGGCGTACACATCCGGAACTCCCGTCATGATCCGGCCCGGCGAAACGACGAAAATCCAAATCGGCGGCGGATGGCCCGTGATCGGGAAACTCGAATTTACCGCTCCGAATATCGATTGGTCCTATGCGAACCTTCGTGCGTATCCGGGTAAAGAGAAGCCGGACGCTACTCAAGAACGATTGAAACTCCTGGACTTGGTGCCGAAGAATCTCCGCACTGTCGGCGACGATCGTTACGCTTGGATGCGCGAAATGCAAAAATGGATGGAAACGACCGAGGATGGGAAAAAATACGTTCGCGAAACGACCCGCCTGAATGATGAAGAGAGCCGCTTTCAAAAAAGTGCGAAAAGCTGCCTCGTCGCCGGAGACGGGACGTTCCGCTTGGACGACATGAACTCCGGCGATTGGCTTTTGGAAGTGGAGCTATTGGCCCCGCCGAGCATGGATCGCCCTTACGACAACGGCAAACTTCTCGCTCACACACAACGGCACTTTCGCCTGTTGAATGCAGTCCCCGGCGGCGTCAGTGATGTGCCCTTCGATCTGGGGATGATCCGACTCAAGGACGGAAAAGGAAGCAAGTTCGACGTCGGGGATATCATCACCGTAAATGCTGATTCAACCGTTTATCCCGACGCAAAAATCGCTTTCCCAATCTCTTGCGAAATCGTTTCGGTCAACGAGGACGGTACGCTCGCGATCCGGGGTGAACAGGAAATGGAAATCGGTGTAGTCCGGCGGACCGTCGAATTGAACGGAACCGTTCGCCCGGAGGATATCGAGCCGGACAACACGGTCTCCGGCGAGCGGGTCAGGAATATGACAATCAAGTCAAACGAAGAAGAGGTCAATAACGACCGGAACGGCGATCTGACCGCGACGCTCCCCAACGGCGGCACGCTTTCGCTCCGTTCGCTCGCCGATCCGACCTCTTTGGAGAACGTGACTTTCGACAATCCGGAGCAAAACGAGAAAATGGTGCTGATTCCTTCCTGGAAGCCGAATGGTGTCACATTGCCCGACCATTCGTTCAGAAGAACGCGATACAGCTCGATCAGTGATACAATTCGGCTCGATCTGAAGGCGTTAAAAGGAACATATTTCATCAGTTACTTTCCCGGCCTCGGCGGGAGCACCGGCTCTTACGAGGCCTGTAACGTCTACGTGTCCGATTGGAAAGAAAAGGACGAGATCGATTTTCCGGTTCTGTTTTTTCCGGAATCAGAAACAAAAAAGGCTCGTCCGAAGGAAAACGTGCATTATCTCGACGATGAACAGGAGTGTCTCGACAATCTGTGCGAGGGGGACAACGCCTTTTATTGTACGAAACCGAAGAAAAACGCGAACAAAAACGTGGTGTTCGTTCAAAGTGAAGGCGAAAGTCACGCGTGGGAGGTTTATTACGCGTTTCGGCCCGGGGATTGGGACTCGGAAAAGTTTCAGCCGCTTGCCCTGGATTTCGCCGTTTTCGATCGTGAAGAACGCGAGATTCCCGCTCGCACCCAAGGAATGGCGATCATGGTCAAGGAAGATTCGTTCGGCAATTCGCTCTTCCTTGTGAACCAGACTTTTTTCCTCAAGGACGCCCAAGCCGAACCGGTCGAGGTGCGGATCGAACGGAAAGCGTATTACCGTGTCGATTTCCAAAACGTGTCGCTCAAGCCGGGGCATTTGACGAAGCCGACGATTTCGGTGAAAGCGTATCCCGTCGAAAAGCAAGAGGCTCCACAGGAAAAAACGAACGAAGCTTTGACCGCGAAGCTCCCCAACGGGGGCACGCTTTCGCTCGTTTCGCTCTCCGATCCGACGCAACGCAAAAATGACGATTTGACACTTTCGTGGACTCCGTCCGGGAAAATGTTGACCGACATGCCATTTGACGCCAAGAGGCACGATTGGTCGAAAAGCCTGCTCTTGCTTGACCTCGAAGCGGAAAAAGGAAGAATCGCTGAAATTTGCGAGAGAGGAACCTATGTCGTCACTTCCGACGGGGTTTACGGGCTGAATCTGTGGGACTTGGATAAACTGGACGAAATGGATTTTCTGTATCTTTATTTTCCCGATCAAGAACCGAAAAAGCCCGTTCCGAAGGAAAACGTGCATTATCTCGACAATGAAGAGGAATGTCTCGAACATCCCTTCGAGAATTACGACACAATCTATTGTACACGACTCAAGAGAAACGCGGAAAAAGACACGGAGTTCCTCAAAGGCGAGGGAAAGTGTGAAGCGTGGGATATCTCCTTCCCGTTTCGGCCCGAGGATTTGAAGTCGGAAAAGTTTCAACCGGTTGCCTGGGATTTCGTACTTTTGGATCGGGAAGGTCGTGAAATACCTCCGGTTTCTTCGTACGGACCGGAGATTTACGTGAAAAAGGATGCGCTCGGCAATGAAATTCGTTTGTGGAACGAAACTTTTTTACTCAAAGTCGGCCAAGCCGAGTCGGTCGAGGTGCGGATCGAGCGGAAACCGTATTATCGGGTCGATTTCCATAACGTGTCGCTCAAGCCGGGGCATTTGACGAAGCCGACGATTTCGGTGAAAGCGTATCCTGTGGATTAAGGGATTCATCCCTAGGGCAAAATCAACCACCGATACAAACAGTCTCCATTTTTTGCGGTTTTGAGATTTTCTCTCTTGACAAAATTAAGACGGTGTCTTAAAATAATTTAAGACTCGGTCTTAATTAGAGAAAAATCATGGCGACAAAACCCAAAATCACGAAATTGACTCCCGGTGAAGCAGAGCTTCTGCAAATCTTCTGGCGGCATGGTCCGCTGACGCTTTCCCGGGTTCACGAAATTCATACGGCCGGGACCGGCGTTCCGGCGCTGCAAACGATCCAAACGCGGCTCAATCGGATGGTCGCGAAAAATCTGCTCCGGCGCGAAGGAAACTTTCCCGCCGTGTACGAAAGTCTCGTCGAAAAAGAACAGACCCGCGGCGTGTACTTCGACCTGATCGAAAACCTGGCCGGAAACGATCTCGCCCCGCTGATGATGCACCTGTCCGATAAACGCACGCTGACGCCCGAAGAGATCGACGCTTTGGAAACGATCTTGAAGGAGCAGAAAAGTAAGAGGATAGAGGATAGAGGATAGAGGATAGAAAAGAATTTTGGAGCACTCATTATGACGCTTTTATTGTTTCATTTGCTATATGCCGCGGTTGCGTTGGCGGTGTTGTACGTTTTCGTCGCTCTGATTTTGCGTATGTTTCGGCCCCGTGCGGCGGCGGTACATTGGTTCGCCTGGTTTGGCGTGTTGGTCGTGCCGATGCTGGTGATGTGTTTGCCGGTGAGGGTGGAGGTTAGTCGGCAGACGGCAGATGTCGGACGGCAGACGGCAGAGGTCAGACGGCAGGTTGCGGGAAATACGGAGTGGGTGCCGTTCGATGCCAACAATGAGATCGCGGCGTCACAGGAAGCCGTTCCTGTGGCTCCAGCCGTACAGGCAAGGCCGTCGGTTCAGTTTGATGCCGCGATGTTGGTTCCGTTGCTTTGGGCCGTGTGGTCGGGTGGTGTCGTGGTCTTGTCTGTTCGACATGTGAAACGGCAACTGAAACTGCGGCGGTATTTGACGGAGCAGGTTCGTCTCGGCCTTGCGATTCCGGATCACGCAGTGAAACTTTGGCGACGGATGACGCTCTCGCACGGTGTTTCGCCGTTGACGATACCGCTCCTTGCGACCGAATCGCTTGGGCCGGCGCTGGTGCGATCCGGTTTCCATTCGTACCTTTTGGTACCACAGACGGTTTGCGAGGACCTTCCGGAAGAACT
>JAVBTU010000208.1:0-6153 GCA_031556015.1 Thermoguttaceae bacterium | reverse complement strand
CTCCTGCGGCGCCGATCCAGGATCGGCGGCTAAACGGGCGTTGAGAAGTTGTTGCATTTTTTCGATTTCTTTGGGGGACAACTGTTCTTCTTTGAGGAACGCGGCGAACAGGGCGGAAATCGAACCGTCGAGGATTCGGTTGGCGACGTTTCGTACTTCGCCGCAAATCAACTGTTCCCGGGTGTAAGCCGCCCGATAAAGGTACGAATTACCGATCTGGTCGTATTCCAGAGCCCCTTTCTCGACGAGCCGGGCGAGCAGCGTCCGGACCGTTTTGATGTCCCAGGTTTTTTCCGATTGCAGTTCGGCGTAAACGTCCCGGGCAGCTTGCGAACCATGCTTCCAGATCGCTTCCATGATTTCCCATTCCGCCGGCGAAACGACGGGAATGCCTTGCTCTTGGTTTGAGTGAGTCATAAAAAAATCTCCAACAAATTGCCGTCAAATGCAAACATGATGAAATCATTATACAACACAATGTAGTCGTTTGCAATAGAAATGTTTTCTATTTTTGCTTTTTCCGTGTAGATTACCGGGGAATTTCTTCCACTTCCCGCTCCGTTTTGGTCGGAAGCTCGTCAGACATCAGGAGCGGGATTTCCAGAACGAAGCGGGCGCCGCCGAGCGGAGAACTCGTCAGGCGGACGTTGCCGTTATGCTCCTGAAGAATTTTTTGCGTGACGGCGAGCCCGAGACCGGTCCCCTGTCCCTTTTTCGTCGATTGGAACGGTCGGAAAAGATGATTGACCTGCTCCGGCGGAATTCCGGGCCCGTTGTCGTCGATCAAAATCTCGACGCGTCCGAGCGAATCGTTCAGAAACGTCGCAATATTGACCCGCCCGATTTTCGGTTCGGATTCCCCGTTCTCCCGTTCCGAAGCCGCGTCGATCGCATTGGACAAAATATTCGTGATTGCCCGGGTCATCTGTTTGGAATCGAAACAGAACGAAGGAATCGAATGGTCCGGCGACCAATCCATTTGAATTCCGAGCGGCAAAACGCGTCCCTGCATTAACTCGACGACGTCGGATGCGATCCGGTTGATGCTCTCGAACGAAAGCGAAGGTTCCCGCTCCTTGCTCAAAGTGAGCATGTCGAGAATCATGTCGGAAATCAAACCTTGATTCTTCTGTACGATTCCCCAACCTTGGGAAATGATGTTTTCATCATGCTCGGCCAATCCTTTTTCGATCAGAAAACTTCCCCCGGTGATTCCCTGGAGAATGTTTTTAATGTCGTGCGAGAGAACGGCGACGGTCTGCCCGACGGCTCCGAGCCGCTCCGCTTGGACCATTCCGCGGTAATACCGGGTGTCCTCGACGGCAAGCGCAGCCTGATGAGCGATCGCGCCCATCAATTTCAGGTGGTCCCTGTTAAACCGCCGCTTCTTCTCATGGGGTTCGGCGGGTTCGACGTTTTCCGCGACGTCGCCGCCGCCGGAGGCGTCCAGGTAAATCACTCCGATCGTACCGTAACGGCCCCGCATCGGGACGCAAATCACCTCGCGGATCGATTCGGCCAGAATGCTTGCGCCTGGATCCCAGCGCTCGTCCAAACCGGCGTCGTTGGTTAATATCCCTTCCTCGTTGTTGATGACGTAATCGAGAATCGTTTGACTGATCCTCATCGGGGTTTGCGACTGGGAAATTTCCCTTGTCCGGGAAACCTGGGGGATGAGCTTTTTCAACTCCGCATCGTAGAACAAAACACAAACCCGATCGATGTACACCCAATCAAACATCAAATCGATCATGCGGTGGAGCAGCCGATCCGTGTCGAGCGTCTGGCTGACGACCAAAGAGGTATGGAACATCATTTTCAGATGTCCGCGCGCTTTTCGCAACCAAGGGCTTTGCCGTATCTCCGCGATGTCGTCGGTCAGTCCGTCGAAGAGCCAGGTTCCTTCTTCTTTCGGGACGGTTGCAACGATCGCGGAAGAAGGGTCGACGGCGTCCGCTTCGATTTCGACCCCGATACTCCCCAGCGAACTTCCTTCTTCCGTGTCGGAATTCGTGTAAAGAAGCAACGACCTGCCGATCTGGATCTGGTCGCCGCTGTGGAGAGTTATGCTTTTGATTCGGTTTCCGTTGACAAACAGTCCATTGGAGCTTTGCGTATCGAAAAGCACGTCCTGTCCGTCGATTTTTCGGACTTCGGCGTGTTTCCGCGAAACTTCCGGATCGTGAATCTGGAAAAGGTTGTTCGTCTCCCGTCCGATGGAAACCACGGCTTCCCGGAGTTCAAACCGACATCCCTGATCGTTGCCTCGAATGACGAAAAGAAAAGACATAAAAAGGAGGGACGCAATTACGTTGAAAGAGTCGTAGATGGCCAATATGGCGACAGTAATCAAATCGCGTTTTGCCTCATAAGGCCAGAAATTGACGGGCAAGTTTTGTCATTCTGAGCGCAGTGTACTCACGGAGCGAAGAATCTGGTGTATCCGGCCAACCCGCTTTGCAATACGGGAACAGCTTGAAACCAGAAGCTCCGGAGGACCTCAGCATGACACGAGCGAATGTTATTCATAGGCTTACCGCTTAATGTCCGGCGAAGCCTTGAACAAAATTCAGGAGCTTTCCACCTCGCAATTTTCAAACCAATTTCCAATCGGCCGGATACTCTTTCTTGAGGAGTTTATCCGCTTCGGGACAATTGGTCGCTTTGAGATTTTTCGCATCCCATTCGAGTTTGCGTCCGAGCCGATACGAAACGGTTCCGAGCAGCACGGCTTCGGCGAGCGGGCCGGAATACGAAAAATCGCAGGTCGTCGGACCTTTGCCGGTTTTGATCGCCTGGAGCCATTCGGCGTGATGCCCGATCGAGTTGGGAATGGATTCGGCGGGCCGTTTATAATCGGCGAATTTTTCCTCGGGCAGCAGGAGATACCGTCCGTAATCGGCCAGGATCATGCCGTCTTTGCCGACGAACAGGTTGCCCGCCCCCCATTCCGGAAGACCTTTTTCCTTGAGCAGGGCCGGCTTGACATCACCATCGTACCAGGTGAGTTTCACGGCCGGTTTGTCGCCGCGGGCCGGATATTCGTACTTCACGGTCAAGTTGATCGAGGTACATTCCGGGTGAACCGGGAACGGACTGGTCGCTTCGATCGACGTCGGATATTTCAGATCGAGCGCCCAGTACGGCAGGTCCATGTGGTGACACGCCAAATCGCCCAGCGTCCCGTTGCCGAACGCCCAATAGGAACGCCAATTGCCGTTGAAATACGTCGGATGATACGGCCGCGCCGGAACCGGACCGAGCCAAAGGTCCCAATGGATGTTTTTCGGAACTTCCGGAAAGACCGTCGGCCATTCCTTATTTCCCCAATAGGTTCCGCACCAGGTGTGAACTTCGTCGATCGGCCCGATCGCCCCGGCCCGGATCAACTCCACAACCCGGCGGTAGTTGTTTTCCGCGTGGATTTGCGTCCCCATTTGCGTAATCAGCTTCTTTTCCTTGGCCAGATCGGTCATGACCCGGACTTCGTGAACCGTATGAGCGAGCGGCTTTTCACAATAGCAGTGAATCCCTCGTTTCATCCCTCCGACCGAAGCGACGGCGTGGATATGGTCCGTCGTCGACACCAGTACGGCGTCGATTTTTCCGTCCAGTTTATCGTACATTTCCCGAAAATCGTTAAAACGGGCCGCGTCGGGAAATCGTTCGCCGACTTGGGCGAGATAATTGTCGTCGATATCGCATAGGGCGACGACGTTCTCTCCAGCGGCTCCGTCGACCTGGGCACCGCCGCGATTGGCGATTCCGATCAGGGCGACGTTCAGTTGATCGTTCGGATTCCTTTCCCGGGCGAAAGCGGGCGAAGGAAACGCCCCTCCCCCAAGACTCCAGGTTCCCGCGGCCAGCGCAACGGCTCCGCTCCCTTGTAAAAAACGACGACGGGTCAGTTTGTTCGACATGGTTTTACCTCATGAATCGTGTAGTACGTGTGGAAGAAAAACGCGATTATAACACTTTCGACCCCGCTTTGAAACATGAAGTCCGGAGAAAAAAAGACCGTTGGGCGCGTGAAAAATGACTACGTTATTCTCGCGTGATTCCATCAAAAAGTTTGGAATAGGAGACATAAACTCTTGAGATGTTTTTGCCGTCGGGGTTGAAAACTCCGTGTTGAACATGGTAAACTCCGTTGGATTGGCTTTCCAAGTCGTTTGTGCTTTTCCTCATGGAACGCGGGCGAGGCGCCCACGCTCCAAAAACTTAACGGCGGAGCTTGACATTCCCTCACAATATTCAGGAGAACCGAATATGTTTTCGATCTTGCGAATGGTTTGCTTGTTGGTTTTCACGCTCAATGGAGCGCAGCTTCTCGCGGAGGAATCCCCCGACCGAACCAGGGAATTCCGCCTTTTCGATGCGAGCGTCCCGCTTCCGCCGCGAACGGAGTTTCAGGATGCGAAAGCTGAAGTTCGCGACGACGCTGTTGAAGTCACGACCGGTTTGGAAACCCGCTGGCCGACCGTTCTGTTGGTCGGCCCTTGGAATTTGAAGAATTACGGAACACTCGTGTTCGACTTGAAAAACCTCGACGACGAAGAAATCACGCTCTACTGCCGAGTCGATATGCCGGGCGGCGACGGCTCGACCGGAACCGGAACTTTGACGGAAACCGTGAAGATTCCCGGCGGCCAATCGCGACGGTGGTCCATGAACCTTCCCGCCCCGATTCCGAAGGAACTCCAGGACAAACTCTTCGCGATGCGGGGCAATCCGTTCACGATGCGGGCCGTCGGTTCCGGATTGGAAGGCGTTCACGGCTTCGATCGCTCCACGATCTCCGAATTACGGCTGTTCGTCGGCGATCCGAAACGGGTGCATCATTTTTCGCTGAAGACAATTCTGGCGGAACCGGACCCGAAATTCGCCGAACTCGAAAGAATTGCGCCGGACCGGTTTTTCCCGATGATCGATACGTTCGGTCAATACATGCATCGTGATTGGCCGGGAAAGGTCAAGGACGAAGCCGACCTGAAAAGCCGCATCGCGACGGAAAACGCCGATCTTCAAGCTCATCCCGGTCCGAAAGACCGGAATCAGTACGGCGGCTGGACCGCCGGACCGAAACAAACCGCGAAAGGTTCGTTCTATCCGGCCAAAGTCGACGGAATCTGGTGGTTGGTCGATCCGGAAGGTTGCCTCTTCTGGTCTCACGGATGCGATTGCATTACGAGTTGGTCCGGGACGACGCCGATTACCGATCGGGAATTTTATTTCGCGGATCTACCCGGCCGCCAAACGCCGTTGGGAGCGTTTTATGGACAGGAAAATTGGGCGCCGCACAACTATTATGAAGGAAAAGGCCCTTACGCGACTTACAATTTCACGAACGCGAATCTTCTCCGCAAATATGGGGCGGAAAATTGGAAAAAGGCGCATGCCGATCTGGCTCATCAACGACTGCGCAGTTGGGGCATGAACACGCTCGCGAACTGGTCCGATCCGACCATTTACGGGCAGCGTAAAACCCCTTACACCGCGACGGTCGGGGCGGATTGCCCGCCGATTCAGGGGAGCGGGGGCTATTGGGGGAAATTTTCCGATCCGTTCCACGAGGATTTCCGTGTGAATTATCGACGAGCCTTCGAATCGCAAAAAGACCGAACTGCCGAGGATCCCTGGTGCATCGGTTATTTCGTCGACAACGAAATCAGTTGGGGAAACGAACGTTCCCTTTCCGGAGCCGCTTTGGCGTCTCCAGCGGATCAGCCGGTCAAAATCGCGATGATCGAGTGGTTGAAAAAGAAATACGACGGTCGTCTCGAAGATCTCAACACTCGCTGGGGAACGACTTACGACGATTGGAATGCGATCGCTCAATCGACGCAAATGCCGGACGAAACCAAAGCCAAGGACGATTTGGAAGCGTTTTACACCGTGATTGCCGAGCAATATTTCAAGGTTCTTTCGGAAGAACTCAAGCGTGTCGCGCCGAACAAACTTTATCTCGGCTGCCGTTTTGCGTGGGTCAACGACTCGGCCGTGCGAGCGGCGGCGAAGTATTGCGACGTGGTCAGTTTCAATTTCTACAAGTACCAGGTCGACGAGGACCGATTGCCGGACGGGCTCGACAAACCGTGCATCGTCGGTGAATTTCAATTCGGCGCTTTGGATCGAGGCATGTTCCATACGGGG
>JAVBTU010000378.1:0-9352 GCA_031556015.1 Thermoguttaceae bacterium | reverse complement strand
AGCAAAATGGATGATTTGTTTTGGGGAAGTTTTGGTCAAAAACCTCCGCGCCTTTGTGTCTCCGCGCGAAAAAAATGGACTTTGCAGTTCTCTTGGGGGGGGGGACAAAGAGGTGGTGCCGTGGTTGAAATCCGCAAAATTGCTACATTTTCAAGGAGATTACACATGAAACACTTGCATTTGAATAGCCGTCCCTTTTTTCTAATGGTATTGATATTACTATTCGCGGGTGCGAATGCTTTTTTGCTCCGTGCAGCGGATGACTGTCCTTTTACACATAAATCCGGTGCGGACTCTTGCAGCTGTCCTCTCGCGGCAGCAACGACTCTGGAGGGTGGTAAATTGACCTGCGAACCGGTAGAATCCAACGATGGCTGTACGACTTCGGGGCGATACAAATCCGTAGCCGGCTCGACGTACTACACGACGGACTCACCAAATCCGGATGGAAAAGCCACGAGAACACGAGTTCAAGCAACAGTAGCCGTGTGTCATGTGAACTACTATTGTGAGGAGTCAAGAAATCCTACAAACAATACATTCATCGGCTGCACTTCGTCGGCGAAAAATGCGTCCGTTCCCGCTGTTGTAACGATCAGTTGTGATAATCCGGGGGCGTGATTCCTAACGATGCCCCTCGTGTTGGTGCGAAAAACAAGGGACGCGGGGGTTGTGCCTCCTTTTGAGACATCGCTTCACTGAAATTGCATTGTTATGAATCTCTCCAAGCGTAATTGCGTCTGGCCGAAAGTTTTTTGTTTGTGGGGAATCGTCTTTTTGCTCACGTTTTGCCAGGTGAATGGAATTCAAGGGGCCGAATCTTTCAAGGAATTGGACGAAGCGACTCGGTTGTTTGAAAAAATATACGAGCATCGGAAATCGATCCAAAACGCTCATTTTAAGATCAAAGGAACTTCGACCGATTACGAACACCCTTTTGTTTGGGACATCGCTTTCGAGGGAGATAGGATTCGGTGCGATAAAACTTCAGGCGACCGAACGTTTTCCAACTGCGTTTCTTGTTTTTGGCCCTCGGTCCATCTGACCTTCGATTCGAAACCTCTTCCCAACACGGTTTCACCACTCTATGTAAACGAAATCGGGCAATCACCTCACTTGTTGCCCCATGACGCAAGGATTCCCGATACGCGTTATATCGGAATCCATCCTTGCTCTCTTTATCAGCAAGCGTTGATACTCAAAACGTTTTTCGATATTCATTCCACCCTCTCCGGAGGCTTGTCTTCTATTTCCATTACGGAAACGGATTTGGAAAAAGATCCCTGTTGGAAACTGGCTTGGCAACAGAAAATCATTGACATTCCCGCGGATCCGAATTCCGGACGAATCGTCACGGGCGCGTACTATTTCAGTCGGAATCACGAGGACAATATTCGCCGCGTCGAGATTTCCGATTCCAAGGGTTGGAAGAATCGTTTGGATGTTCAATTACAGCGTCACAAGAAAAGCGGATTCTGGTTTCCGGCACATTGTTTTCACCAGGAACACGACCGGAGAAAAAACAAGGTTGAACAAGAGGAATATGATATTGAAATCTTGAAACTGAATGAACCTCTTGATCCGCGGCTTTTTACACTTGCAGATTCGACGACTCTGCCGGTTGGTACTCCAGTCATCTGGGAAGCGCGAATGGATCCTCCGGGCCAGGGGCCTTTGACATGGACGGGAGATTCCATCGCAACGGGCTATCACGGCGACCCGCGAAGCGGCGTCATGTCGGCGGAGATCGGACTGCCACCCACGGTCAAACGTCCGTGGGGGATCGTTATTCTTGGAAATCTTGCGCTGATTTCCGCATTTGCGATTTTCCATATTCTTCGAATTCGACAACGCCGAATGACGAAATGACCCTTGGAAAAGAAATTCCAATGAAAGCTCGAAACGGTCAGGAGCGTATAGTGAAGCGGGATAAAACACTCCTCTTGCTCTTGGCCTTCGTTTTACTTTTTTTCGCAAGTACGATCGGCGCGGCTTATTTGGCTTTGAAGGTTCAGCCGGTCATCGAACCCCTCCAGTCACCCATCACGTTGGAGCCGGAGGTTTTGGATCTCGGTGAAAGCCGCGGCGAGACGCTCGAAGGTGTTATTCGGATTAAAAATCATTCGCGCGGAAAAGTGCGAATTCTCCATGTTACAAAAAGCTGCTCCTGCACATTGGTGTGGTTCCCACAACGTGAACTCGAGCCGGGCGAAACCGTGGACATGAAGTGCACCATGAGCATGCACGGGTACGAAGGAGAAGTTCACGGTCGACTTGACGTTGCCTGCTTGGTTCCCGAAATCAATCCTTCTCAACCGTTGTACTTCGGCGCGACCGTTCGCGCGTATGCAAAACCCGAACCGGACGAACCGATCACTTTGCCTCCACTGCGGCAGAGGCAATAAATGATTGTTGGCGGTGGCGTGATCCGGGTGTTTTGAATGCAAGAAGTAAAAGTATGAATCGTTTCGGACCGACGCTGGTTTATATGAACCACTTGCTTTGCGTGGTGCATTGAGGTAGAATCCCGGGAGTTATTGTTTCCGCCTCGTTTACTGCGTTTTTCGAGCGGGTGCCGGTACGCCTCTGTTCCAACGATGATGTTTCCTTCCTCCGGTCCGACTTTTTGCCGTCCCGCAACGGTCACGGAGCCGTTCCGGGTGCGGCTGCTTCTGATCGGCATTGCGCTCGGGTTCATGCTGCTGTTTCTCGTGATGCCGCTGTTGGTGGTGTTCGTCGCGGGTTTCGCCGAAGGTGTCAAATACTACTTCGCGTCGCTGACCGATCCGAAAGCGCTCGCCGCGCTGCGGTTGACGCTCCTGACGACCGCGATCGTCGTGCCGATGAATCTCGTGTTCGGCGTCTGCGCTTCGTGGTGTATTACGAAATTCGAGTTTTACGGCAAGAGTCTTTTGATCACGCTGATCGATATTCCGTTTGCGATTTCCCCGGTCATCGCGGGCCTTTTGTTTATCGTCCTGTTCGGGGCGGGAAGTTCGATCGGCGGGTTTCTTGAATCACACGGCATCAAAATCGTCTTCGCGACGCCGGGCATCGTGATCGCGACGCTGTTCGTCACGTTTCCGTTCGTCGCCCGGGAACTCATCCCGATCATGCAGTCGCAGGGCATCGAGGAAGAAGAGGCCGCACGAGTCCTCGGCGCCCGCGGTTGGCAGATCTTCTGGCGGGTCACGCTCCCGAACATCAAGTGGGGCATCCTCTATGGCGTCATTCTCTGCAACGCCCGGGCGATGGGGGAATTCGGGGCCGTCATGGTCGTCTCCGGCGCGGTCGGCGGCGTCTCCAACACGCTTCCGCTGCATATCGAAAACGTCTACCAGGGAATTCCCTCGACTCCGGCCTTCGCCGTCGCGTCCCTGCTTGCCATGCTCGCGATGGTGACGCTCTTCGTGAAAACGATCGTGGAAATCAAAGTGGCCGGCGACCGTCAGAAGTCGTCCAGCCGTGAAGACACGCCTTCGAAACGATGATTCATTATTCCGTCGCGACACTCAACCAAACCCCGCTTGACTGGAGCGGCAACCGGCGCCGGATCCTTGAAGCCATCCGGCAAGCGAAAAGCCGCGGCTCCACGCTGCTCGTCCTTCCGGAATTGGCGATCAGCGGATACGGGTGCCAAAATCATTTCCGCCGTGAAGACGTTCTCAAACGGGCCCTCGATTCACTCGGAAAAATCGTTCCGGAAACAAGCGGTATCACGGTGAACGTCGGACTTCCTTTCGCCGTCGACGGGAAACGATACAACGCGACCGCCTGGATTTTCAACGGAAAAATCGAATTCGTTCACCTCAAAACCCGACTCGACAAACGATACTTCGACGAAGAGCATTGGTTCGATCCTTGGAAGCCGGACCACGTTTACCGGTGCGAACTGTTCGGCAAGGCCCTGTTTTACGGCGATTATTCGCGGTTCCACTTGCCGACGAAAGACGGCGATATTTTCGTGCACTATGAAGTCGGCGAGCCGGATTGGGATGTTTTTCGGGAAACGCACGAGCAGGTCGATCTGCGAATCGTTTCCAGCGCGAACCCGTTTGCGTTCGGAAAACATCAAAATCGACTTGACGCGATGCGGTTGTTTTCCGGGCAAAACAATTGCGTTTGTCTTTACGCGAACCTTCTCGGTTGCGAAGGAAACCCGTACATTTACGACGGAGCCGCCGCGATAACCGATCGCGGAAAAATCGTCGCGCAATCGCAACGATTTTCGTACCGTGAGTTTGCCGTCGTATCGTGTGGTGATGCCATCGAAAGCGGCGTCAAGAACTCCCCGGAAGAGGAATTCGATCGCGCGATTCCCGTCGCTCTGTTCGATTACCTGAGGAAAAGCCGCTCCCGGGGTTTCGTTCTTTCGCTCAGCGGCGGCGCGGATTCCGCCGCGGTCGCCGTGCTCGTCGCGTCGATGGTTCGTTATGCCTGGTCGGAAATAGGGCCGTATGAAATTCGAAACCGTTTATCGCATGTCCCGCAGCTCGCGGGCTGTCGTACCCCGCAAGAAGCGACAGAGCAACTGCTCACCTGCGTTTACCAGCGGACGAGAAACAGCGGCGACACCACGCGTGATGCCGCGAAACGACTCGCCGAATCGCTCGGGGCGCCCTTTCACGAAATCGCGATCGACCGTCTCGTCGCGGAATACACGAACCTGATCACGCCGATTTACGGCAAGCCGCCCCGTTGGAACGTGAACGATACGGCGATGCAAAACATCCAGGCCCGGGTCCGGGGGCCGTCCGTCTGGTTTTTGGCGAACCTGAAAAACGCCTTGCTTTTATGTACCGGCAACCGAAGTGAAGCGACGGTCGGCTACGCGACGATGGACGGTGATACCTGCGGCGCACTCGCCCCGATCGGCGGGATCGACAAGGCTTTTTTGCGCAACTGGCTCCATTGGAAGGAAACGTCCGTACCCTCGCTTCGCGCGATCAACGTCCAGCAACCGACCGCCGAATTGCGACCGCCGGAATTCGGACAGACCGACGAAAACGACTTGATGCCGTATCCGGTCCTCAACCGCCTGGAACAGCTTATCGTCCGGGACGCGGTTTCTCCCGAGGATGCCGCCCTTATATTACGGAACGAATATCCGGCCGCTTCGGAAAACGATTTGCAGACATGGGCGGAACGGTTTTACATGCTCTGGACCCGCAACCAATGGAAGCGGCGCCGTTACGCGATGTCGTTTCACGTCGACGACGAAACGGTATCACCGGACGATTGGCTCCGCTTTCCCGGGCTGAGCGGCGAACGGCCCGAAGACCGGGACGGGACCACAGGTCCCGGCTCGTAGGGGAGATTCCTACGTTTCTTCCACCAGTTCGTAGGTATCCTGTGTTTCCCGGGTTTCGATTTTCGCCAGGAGGGTTCGGTAGAATTTCAGTTGCGCGGCGTCGAGGGTTTCGGGCTGGATCGGCTCCAGCGCCTTTTTGGCCGTTCGCGGTTGGTTGCGCAACAGGAAGACCTGCGCCAGTTTCATCCGGACCAGGTGGGCTTTGACGGTGTAATGATTCAGGTACAATCGCATCGCTTCGATCGCTTCGGACAGGTGCTTTTTTTCGGCCAGCGATTGAATCAGCGAGAGCAATTCCGGTTCGGGAAGAATCCAGCGGGGATTTTCGTGCATTGTTCGCCGGGCCACGAGAAAAGCGGGAAGCGGATTGCCGCCGCGGATCGCCAAACGAATTTCCTCGAGCATCCGGTCCAGGTGTTTCGCGACTTTCTCCTGGCGTTGCAGCTCCTGCTCCTCGGCGCGTTTCTTTCCCGCCGCACTTTCCGCATCCTGTTTGGCACGCTCTTGATCGCTCATGATGTGCCGCCCGGCCCATACGGAGAATATGTCCCAATGTTCGCAATCGACCCAACCGGCTTTCAGGAATCCGATTCCGACCGCGAATCCGACCAAAGCGCCGACGACGTGCAGGAATTCACTTGATAATTCGCCGCCGGACGAGTAAAGAACGAAAACTTCCAGAGCGACGAACAGTCCGACCAGCATCTGGATTTGAACCTCGAAAAAGAAAGGGCGAAACCAGATCAGGAGAAAACAGTTCATCTGGTTTTCCGGAGCCCAAATCAAACACATCGCCATATAACCGAAGACGATCGCTGAAGCCCCGAGGCAAAAGGTCGGTTCGTGACCGAGCAACAGGATTTGAACGACCGCGCCGTAGAGGACGCCGATTCCCAGATAGACGCCGAGCGTTTTCCACGGACCGAGCTTTCCTTCGACGACCAAACCGAACACCCACAGCGAGATCATATTGCCGATCAGGTGCATCGGGTCCGCGTGCAGAAAATTGTTCGTCAACCACTGAACCGGATGCAAACCGTCCCCGACGGCCAGCGCGAAGACTTCGATCGAGCCGGGAAAAGCGACCTCGCCGAGGAAAGCCAACACATTGATCACGATCATCGCGACCGTGATGTACGGCCAGTAATAGATCGGCGCATCGGTACTGTACGGGAAAAACATGGACGGAATCCGGGGGAATGTTCGAGTCAATTCCTGGGACCGCAGGCATCTTGCCTGCACCTGGGTCTACGGGCTTCCAGCCCGTCCGCGAAGCGAAAGGATACTCTGCAAACGGTGCCAAGCCGCCCACTGGCGGGCGAGGCGCCCGCGCTCCAAAAAAGCTTCACATGCGGCTCTTTCTTCTTTATCATAATCGTTCGATTCCCAGTCCGCTATCCGCCAGGTCGATTTTCATTTGCTCGAACACCGCTTCGGCGCCGGGCGCGACCTGAGCTTTGAGCAACGGTCGCCAAAAATGATTTTCCCCCGCGCTGTCCCAAGTATCCATGAATTCCCACACCGCTTTGACCAGCCGATCCGAAGGGCTGTCCGAAAATTGTCCGCGAAACGGAACGTCTTTATGCTGGAACAGCCCCGGCTGCTTGAGGATCGTGTATCGGTCCGTTTCACATCGGATCCGAACGATTCGATCGACGGGTCGGGCCGATTGTTGCACATTTTTGAGCGCCCAGTTCTTTTGCCGTCCTTCCTTTTGCGAACCGCGGGTCAACTTTTCAAAGGTGAGCGACGGAACCGCCGGACCGGTCGGCTGCGCGTTCGGATCGCCGGACGTTGCCGACATTCCGAGTTTCAGATCACCTTGCGAAGATTTCGGACCGTCGTTTTTTTCGAGCGAACCATCCTCGGTCGATCCTTGAACTTGCGACGTGTATCTCGGAGTTGCCCGCGCCGTACCGGGCGGCGTTTGCTCTCCGGACGCTTCCCCTGCGGATTCGGCCGGTGTCGATGTTCCGCGGTTCGGGCCGGTTTGCGCAATTTGTCCTCCCGCCGGGATC
The DNA here is from genome assembly GCA_031556015.1 of Thermoguttaceae bacterium. Lineage (GTDB taxonomy): Bacteria > Planctomycetota > Planctomycetia > Pirellulales > Thermoguttaceae > JAVBSX01. Next base: position 2,023 of record JAVBTU010000378.1, on the reverse strand, counting down.
GTTCTTCCGGAGCCGGTACTTCCCGGATCGGAATCGGAATACCGGCCCGCGCCCGAAGCAAGCGCATTTCTCAACGGGCTGTTGGAATCGCCGGGCGCGACGCCGACCGGCTCGAGTCCGCCGCCGGAACCGGCTCGATAAAGCCGTTTGACGCCGCCGTTTAAAACGCCGCGGGCGATTTCCGATTGAATGTATCCGGTTTGCCTTGCGCGAGCGATCTTGACCTGCTCGTCCAATCGCTGTTTGAGTTCCTCGCTCGGCGCAGGGAATTCGAGTTTCCAGTCTTCTTCGATCAGCTCGTATCCGAAATCCCCTTTCCAGGAGCCGAGCGAACGCAGAGCCGCTTCATAAGCGTAGATCCCGCTCGGACGAACCAGAAAGAGCGGGTACGGTTCCGTGTCCCGTTGCAATTGTTGCGTTTCGACGAAGTACTGCCGAACGGTTCGGACCCCCATTTCCATCGGATTATCGCGATGATCCGGCGTCAAAAAGTCTTCCGCCTGCAGAACGATCCCTTCCGGTTGAATCACGACGCCGTCGGCGCGACATTCGATGTAAATCGGTCGGCGAAACGTTCCGTTCGGACCGCGATACGGAACAATCGCGTAAGATCGCTGTTGTTCGGCGTGTTTGTTCTGGAGTGTTTTCAGCTCCGCTTCCGCTTGCTCTTTGGATTTGAGTTTCTCGTCGAGTTGTTTTTGAAGTTTCGCGAGATCTTCGGACGGATCCGTTTTTTTATCGACGAGCGACTTCATCGCTTCGTGAAGGCGTTCGACCTCTTTGACCAGCTTTTTGATACTGTCCTCGATTGCACCGACTCTCGCCCGGGCGTCGTTGAGTTGTTCGAGAGTTGCGTCTTTGGAAACGAGCATTTCCTGGGTCAACCATTCGTAGGTATTGGCGTCGTTTTTGAGTTTTTCGGCAATTTGGTCGTCCGTCGCCGTTTCGTCCAGACCGAGAAATTTCGGGTTAAAGACGCGCTCCGAAAACGGAATTTCCGCCGCGACGGCTTTTTCGCGGATATTGCGCGAAATGACGACCAGGAGCAGAATAAGGACCCCCATCGTACAAATCAGCACGGCCAAAAACGGAAACAGCGAAAACGCCGCCCCCCCACCGGGCCGCGCTCGTCGAAAATATGCGGACGTTTTCATACGATGTCTTTCCCAATCATGACAAATCCCTCATCCCTCGCGTTTTGTGCGAGCGCCGCAGGGCGGCACGCCCCTCAAAAAACGCCCCCGATCTTACGAAAGTCCGGGATTTAAATCCAGAGGAAAATCGAGACTGTCGGAGGAGAGTGGTTGATTTTGACCCAACTCATTTCCTATCAAAGAGATGCAAACAGGATTCGATCGTTGGATTTTTATTTTCCGCACGGAGGCACAGGGCGGCAGGGCCGCCGGCCAAAACGAGGTGCGAGCCGCACTGGCACTGCCGCTCGGATAAGTGTTCGCTTCCGATGGGCGCTTACATCGTGAAAAAATTCAAGATGTTCGATGTTAGTAACACAGAGGCACGGAGGGCTGAAATTTTAGCTCCGTGAGCCCCGTGCCTCCGTGTGAGGCAAAGAAGAACCGGCGTGATGGTACGGTGTCGGAAAATCGAACTTTGGAAGTTGTCGCCAAGAGATCTGCAAAGTCCATTTTTTTCGCGCGGAGACACAAAGGCGCGGAGGTTCTTGACCAAAACTTCCCCCAAATAAATCATCCATTTTGTTTGTATTGCCTATCCTGCTTTCAAACTCCGCGTCTTTGCGTCTCCGCGCGCTTTTATCAAGACTTTGCAGTTCTCTTGAAGTTGTCGCAACCGGACTTGCAAAAACTTTCCGTCCGCGGGATAATGATCTCACTTGGGGAGCGGTTGGGGACGATTTTAAAAATGCCGCTTCGATTCCTTGACGCCGTTCCTTTTGGTTCGATGAAAAAAGCACGGATCATTGACGACGACGCGACGATTGCCGAAACGGTCGGAGCCGCCCTCGGTACGGTCGGATTCCAGGCTCTCGTCGGGCGCGACGGGA
>JAVBTU010000166.1:0-5305 GCA_031556015.1 Thermoguttaceae bacterium | reverse complement strand
GGCGCTTCGACGGTCGTCGTCAATTTCGGACGTAAAATCTTGACCGTCCGCTTCGCATCCGCCTGCAATCCGAACGGACCGGTCGCCTGGACGGAAATTTCGAGTTTTTCCTGCTGTTTGGCGAACGCGCTGACGGTGAGGATTTTCTCCTGGCCCGCCTTGAGCGTTCCCATCGGGACGGTTTCCGATTCGCCCGGCTCGTTTTCCGAAGCGAGAAGCGTCAGATGCACGTCTTCCGCGTCGCCGTTGCCGGTGTTTTGGACCCGCAGCCGGAATTCCTCTTCGGTTCCCCACATCATCTCGAACGGGCCTTCGAGCGACATTTCGAGTTTCGCCTCAAGCACGTCGACGACCATTTGCGAAACCGGTTGTTTGAAGTTGTAGTCCCAACTCATTGTCAGCGATTTGCGTTGACGCGGGATCAAATGGATCACGAGCTGCTGCGATTCTCCCGCTTCCAAGCGGTCGATGGTCCAGTTGACCAGGTTGGTTTCCGCGTCCTTTTCCTCGACGGACGTGGAACCGACTTTCGGATCGAACGACTGGATTTCCGCCCAAATCGGGAGTTCGACGGTTAACACGACCTGTTCGGCCACGGCGCCGCCGTTGTTGCTGATCGTAAACTGGTAAGGAGATTCCTGTCCGACGACCCGTTTTTTCGGGCCGTTCATGTTGACTTCAAGGACCGCGACCGCGGAAGCCGTTCTCACTTTGACCGGTTCGGCGGCTTGAGGTTCCACGGAAATGTCTTCGGTTTTCGTCTTTTCGACCGACGGGTTCAGTGAGCGGGACGCAACCTTTCTCGGACCGGTTTCGAGCCGGACCTTCGGATGCTCTTCGGCGATCCCGTCTTCCGTTTCCACAAAATCTTTTTCCGTGGAAACGACCATCGACTGTTCGTCCTGATCCGAGGATTCGTCTTCGTCGTCCAACGAAAGGTCGTCCGTTTTCACGACGGTCTCGGCGACCTCGGAAGATTCCTCGTCTTCCCATTCGTCCACCGGTTCTTTTGCGGCGGGCTTCTTTTTCGAGTTCGCGATCTTTTCTTCGTCCTGCTTTTCGCTCTTCTTCGGGGGCGCAACGGTTTCGACGACGGCGGTCTTGCTTCTCGATTCGCTCGACGGCGGAACGGTTTTCGGCAGCGCGATTTTCGGAGCGGCCGCGGAGCGTTTGGCGATCGGTTCTTCGAATGGAGGTTCGGTTTCCTCTTCTTCGATTTCGGCGACGTAGGTTCTTCGCGTCGAACTGATACCGACTTTCGAATCCTCCGTCGGTTTTTCCCGCTCCGGAGTTTCGAACAGGTCGTTTCTGGCGACAATGGTCGCTTCCTTGCGTTGAAGCATCTGCGCCCGGGACTCGGCGGTTTTTTCGAAAATCGAACCGCGAATGCGGTCCAAGCGGTTGAGCGTGGTTTCGTCCGACTCGGCGGGAGCGGCGTTTGCGATTCGCGACGACGGGTCGCCGCCGTTGGCCGCGAACGTCGTTCCCCGCGAAACTTGGGGAACCCGGCTCTGCCCCGGACCGGCGACGAGCGCACTGTTCTGAACCCTCGCGCTTGCTGCGAGATTGTTCGAGTTGGCGTTCGGATGTCCCGCATTCGGATTCGCGGGAACGGTTGCGGGCCTTTGTGTTACGGCGTTCGGAAGGTTTTGCGGCTGAACCTGTCGCTGCTGCATTTGCTGTTGGGCATTGACATTGTTCCCGTGATTGTTCACGACGTTGGCCGGACCATGATTATGCGCAGGTTGTTGTTGCTGTTGGTGCGGATTTTGGTTCGGCGTCGGCATCGGTTCGTCGATTCCGAACCAGTTTTTCACACGATCCTTGAATGACGCCGATTTCGGCGGGTTTTGCGACGGCGGGTTCTGCTGTTGCGGAGAGTGTTGCCCCAGCACGGGGGAACCGCTCACCAATGAAAGTCCGAGAACGAGGGAGAATATTTGTTTGCTCAACATGGTCCGCTTCCTTGCGAAAAAGCGAGATTTGATTGAATTACTAATTACGAATTACGAATTACAAATCAATCGCGGGATGGGAGGGAAAGGAAAAAAGGGATTTTGGCGTATTATTTTTCCCATTTCTCCTTTTTCATTTCTCATTTAAAAAAGACTTTTCACGTCTTCTCAGCAAGTATCGACCATTCCGTTTGTGAGGGTTTAGGGATATTTGCCAAATTCTACGGTCAGGCAAAAAAATCCGAATTCAAAATATTGTCTATTATCGCAAAAAGAATCGACAAAATAGAATAGAGAAATTAGCGCAAGTGTAAAAAACACAAAGAACGGGACGGTACACGAAAATGAGAGGTTTAGACAATGTTTGCAGTATCGCCAAAAGGGCGAACGGCCAATTTTTGATTGCGAATAAACCCGTTTCGCTCTACCATGTGCGGCGACTGACGTCGATCTTGTTCGACATTCGTACCCCGGAAAAACTCAGCCCCCGAAAGACATGCCGATTGACGAATTTGCTCTCCCCAAGGACCTGACCGCTCAAGAAGAACAACTTTCCCGCGTGGAATTACAGAATCGACGCGGAATGCAAAACGAAATGATCGCCGGTTTGGCGCAAGGAAAGTATCTGACGATCCTCGCCGTTGAAACGGAAACGGCGTTCACACAAGAGGACTATTTTGCACTTCTGTCCGCTTTGAAGTTGAACCATGCCGTTTTGGCCATGCAAACCGCCTTCGCGGCTCCGGTTCCGGTTGAAGCGGAGCACCGATGCGATCTGCACTTGTCCGCCCACCTGAGACTGGAAAAAGTGATGGAACAGGAAACAGAGCGGGAAGCGTAAGCGAGCGTTTGAAATAAAACAGAATAGTTTGCCCCGTCGCCAGCGACGGGCTGCACGCTTCCCGCTCGGATTACGCTCGCTTACGCTTCCGGCTCTGGTGCGTCTATTTCGCCATTTGGCGGAAGTATTGTTCGATGATGTCCCGGTAATGCGACGGGAACTCTTTTTCGATTTGCATCAGGGCCGCCTCCCGCTGTTTGGCGGGGAGTTCCCCCCAACCGCTTTGGTCGCCGATATTCTTTTCCCCGACATTGCCGGGCCCTTTTTGCCGCATGATTCGGCTCTCTTCCGCCGGCTTGTTTCCTTGCCCCCCTTGGGCGGACTTGCCGGACTGTTTCTGCTGCTCCTCCAGCTTTTCAATCAGCTTTTCCAGCGAATCGAGAACGTCTTTTTCTACATCCTGAACTTTTTTATCCGTGTTACCTTGGCCGAGCCGGCGTTGGACATCTTCCATTTTCTTCGCGATATTTTCCGGTTTTTTTTCGTCGTCGTCGAGTTCCTTCAGCTCGTTTTCCAAAAGCTTGGCAACTTCGAGGAAGCGGCGTGAGTAAGGAGATTCGGAAGGAAACGAGTCCCGAAGCTGCTTCATCGCTTGAAGCCCCTCTTTTTTATTGGAAAGTTCATTATTCACGATTCCCAGACAGAAAAGAACGGCGATCGGATCGACCGTGTTTTCCGGTTTCATCTGACGAAGCAGTGCCAGGGCTTCATCGTAATAATGCGCCCGAACCAAGCGCTGCGCGAGGTACATTTTCAGTACGCCGCTCAAGCAGGGAGAAACCGCCCCATCCTCTCCGCGAAAGAGAGGCGGAAGTTCCGGCTGACGCAATTTTTGCCCGAACGGAAGCGGAGTCCATTCAATTGTGTCACACTGTGCGACAAACTGCGCGACTTCCGGCGAAGCGGCTCGAAGCGTGTCCAGAACCCGTTGAGCGAGAATCTCCGGTGGAACCGAGCCCGGCGCTTCATTTTCCGGCCAGGATTCCAGCAAATCCGTCTTCAAGACCGGATCGAGCGAAGCGGAATCAAACCAACGGACAAGATCCGCCCGGAGCTGCTCAACCGTCGGAACGGTCCAAATCAACTCCGCTTCCGGTTTCGGTTCCGGAGTGTTTTCCGTTTCGGATTCCTCCGCGGAGAAAAGAAAGGGAGGACCAGTCAAAACGATCGCAAAGGCAAGTCCGACAAACCACAGGGGGGAAAGGGTTCGCATGGTATTCTAACGGTAGCGTTTCAATAAATACTCGCGGTCGACTCCTTCGATCTCGGGAATGTCGAAAGGTTCCTTCACTTCCGGCAGGTCGGGAAGATGGTTTATCACCTTTCCGTAATAATTGGGTTCATGGGCCGGTCGATCGCAACCGCTTTGAAACGGGAGAATGCAAAACAATCCGAAAACGACCGCAAAAATCGAAAAACGCATGAAAGGGGAAAAGGGGAAAAGGGGAAAAGGGGAAAAGGGATCGTCAACACCTCACCCTATTATACAGTGCGAAATGAAAAAAAGAGAAGCCCTTCCCGACCTTTTTCAGAGGATCATCTTCCCTCCCGTCTGACGTCTGCCAACTACTTTATTACTTGATTCATCACGAAAAATTCATATTCGCCGCCTTTTCCCTTGGGTTTGGGGCGGATACCGAAGTACGTGGCTCGGACCTTCTCTCTTTGATTGCCGGCTTTTGCGGTTTCCATTTCCGCCAACTGCGTTTCCAATTGCGGGGGCAAAAATTTGAGGATCAGCTTTCCTCCATGATCGATTCCCGCTTTGGTCAGAAGTTCTCGTTCGGCGGTTTGCAGTTCGCCTTTGAGCCAAGTCAGGTAAAACCGCTTCTCCTCTTCGCTCGCTCCGTACCGGACGGTCGGAGTTTTTGCACTGAGTTTGGAAGCGTAGGCGACTTTTCCCCCAGGCTGGAGAACGCCGAGTTCGATCCCGAGGAAATCGAGCTGCCGAGCGTATTCGGCGGCCGTAATGCCGGTTGGAAAGACGAATTCCCAATGCCGCTTGCCCCGACCGTCGCCGTCCCCCTTGGTTCGTCCATCCCCTTTGGTTCCACCGGGAAGGAGTACGTTTTCGTCGATTTGGGCCTGATCGGCAAACATGGACGCGTTCGCGGAGAGAGTATCGACGATTTGGAGCGCCTGTTGGAGCGTCATTTCGTCGGTCTCGATTTCCGCTCCCGGCGTGGTCACGTCGGGATCGAACTCCGCGTCGTCGTTCACACCGGTCCCCTCGTCATAGAGTTGGACCGCGACCGGCTGCGGCTGTCCCCGGAGCAGCGACGCCGTCAGCCAGATTCCGAAGAGAATCGCCGTCGCCAAGCCGATCAGGATCAGCAGTGTAATCACAAAAGACGCCGTCTTCTCGTAAGAAGACGTTGTCATCATTCGTTGAGAAAGCACGGGGAAAATGAAAAATGATAAACCGCGGTTAAATTACGACAGCCCCTCTTAGAGGGGCCGTCGTAGAATGGGTAAAATGGAAAACAAAAAATGTTAAACTGGGAAGAAT
>JAVBTU010000382.1:0-8250 GCA_031556015.1 Thermoguttaceae bacterium | reverse complement strand
AAATCGTCGGGTCGAGGTTCCCCTGGATGCCGCAATCGTGTCCGATCATGTCCCAGGCGTGGTCGATCGAAACACGCCAATCGACGCCGATTACATTGCCGCCGGCTTCCCGCATCAACGGGATCAGGGCGGAGTTGCCGGTCCCGAAATGGATCACGGGCGTTCCCGGTCGAATCAACTCGATCAGCGTCCTCGTGTGGCGCATCACGTAGGTTCGGTAATCGTCTTCGGAAAGGCAGCCGACCCAACTGTCGAAAATCTGGACGATCTGCGCCCCGGCGTCGATCTGGGCGTTGAGGTATTTGGCGACGGAATGCGATATCTTCACCATGAGCTGGTGCCATGCGGCCGTGTAGGTCGACATGAACGTCTTGGTTAAGTGGAAATCCTTGCTGCTTCCTCCTTCGATCGCGTACCCGGCCAACGTGAACGGCGCTCCGGCGAAGCCGATCAGCGGCAACGTTTCGGAAAGCCCCTCGCGGGTTTTCGAGACGACGTCGAACACATATTGCAGCGGCTCCAAGTCGGACAGCTCCTTGATCCGTTTGACGTCTTCGCAGCAGCGGACCGGATTTCGTAGAACCGGGCCCCCTTCCGGCAGGAATTCCAGCGCAAGGCCCATCGGTTCGAGAATCAGCAACAGATCGGAAAAGATGATCGCGGCGTCCACGCCGAGCGCGTCGACGGCGTGCAGCATCACTTCGGCGGCGAGCGCCGGGTTTTTACACAATTCCAGAAACGACATTTTGTCGCGAATCGCCCGATATTCCGGCATGTACCGGCCCGCTTGGCGCATAAGCCAAACCGGCACGCGATCCGCGTCTTCGCAGCGCATCGCGCGCATCATCGGGCTGTTTTCCCAAAGTTTCTTCATGTCGTCGAGAGGTGAGTCAGGGAGATAGGTGAATGACGTGAACGAATATTCTACCCGATCCGCCCCGACTCGCCAAGAACCGGGAGAGAAACGTCGGCTCCTTAAATTCTTTTCACCGAGGTTTTCACCGCTTCTCCGACGTCGAACGTCTCGTTGGTTTTCCCTTTGATTTCAATACTCAGTCCCGAAGTCGACGGAACGGTATATTTCTCCTCGACCATTTGAAATTGCGCCGTAATCGGCGCGGGACTTCCGGGTTTGCTTTCGCCTTCCCGGACGTACTCGTCTTTCCTAACGGAAATGTTGTACTTTCCCGCCGGCGCTCCGGTATACGAACCGTTCGTTTTGAGTTCCGCCACGCCCGTTTGATCCGTCACGCCGGTCACGGCCCATTTGAAATTCGAATCCTCGTTTGCTAAAAACACCGACGCGCCCGCACACGGGGTCCCCTTTTGCGTGATCGTCAGTTTGACGGGGTACAACTTGGGCATGTCCGAAGGCAACCTCTGTCCCCCGCAGCCAAGCACGAACAGGAACAGAGGTAAAAATGCAATAATAACTTTTTTCATGGAATTGATGACTTGATGAGTGGTGATTTGGTGTCGCGTTCATCCGAGCCGAACTCGGCGAAAGCGGAGTCGTGGTTTCACGGCGCAAAACATTGCGAGAAAACCAACCCGAACACCGCTTACTCCGTGCGCAGCTCTGATTCGAAACGCCGGTATTTCCCCGGCGAAGTCGAAGTTTACAGACTGACCGACTCTCCGCCGTCCGCGGTTCCCATGGCGCCCCAAATACCGTATGGGCTTTTGCCGGAAGTCACCTGGTAGTCGTTGGGGTTACCGGTATCGACCGTTTCGGACACGAAGTGAACCGAGCCGTCCGCGCGCGCGACGTTGACGCCGCCGGTGTGATAGCTGTTGGCGCCGAAAGCTCCCCAGGTCGTATCGCTGCCGTAGGTGCATTGCGGTCCGTTCGGGGCGATGACGCAAACGAATCCGGTATGGGCGATACGTCCGTCTCCCCAGCGCTGACCACGCCAGGAGTCGGGCGCGATTTCACGATTGTACGTATTCGCGGAACCTTTGGTCGCGATACAGCTCAACGGGCGGGCGTTTCCGTCATACATGCTTCCATCCACCACGTAATTCCCCTTGAGCGGCCCCATCATGCCCGTGGCCGTCCCGTATTCCGGCGCGGTGCCACAGGCGGATTCCGCCATCAGAATGGTGTTACTCGTTCCGTCGACGCACGCTTCCAAGCCGCGCCATTGCCCGATGGCGAGGATGCCGCGGGAACCGACTTTCGCAACGCCGCCTTCATCCATGGGGTTACGCTCGTTGTTCCACAGTCCGTCGCCGCGGCACGTCATGTAGTTCGTTGCGCCGAGCTGGTGCGTGTCGGTGGACGGCTGACCGCCCCAGGGGTCGGAAGGGCATATAATCGTGGCGATTTTCGTGCCTAGCACGGGGAAGAAATTCCCGCCGCGATCGACTGCGTCGGACCACGGAACCGTAAGGCGATAATTCTCGTCGTTCGTATGGGCGACGATCTGGTCGTACGCCGCTTGTTGTTCGAAGAACGGCAGGAGTGTGACGATATTACTCCAGGGACCGCTGGCGCGGGTCCCCAAGTAGTCGTAGGCGTATTGATCGATACCGCTCCCGACATAACTGCGCGCCGACGGGAATTTTTTGTACGCGTCGAGATAGTTATGGTAGGCCAACCCCAACTGTTTCAGGTGGTTGGTACACTGCATCCGCCGAGCGGCTTCCCGAGCGGCCTGGACGGCCGGCAGAAGCAGGGCGATCAAGATTCCAATGATCGCGATGACGACAAGAAGTTCGACGAGGGTGAAGCCGTAAAGTCCACCCCCCCCCCCCATTTTTACCATTACTATTGTTTCTCATCCCATGCCTCCTCCTTTTTCCACTATAAAAGTAGCAATAATTTGAAACCGGAAAACGGAAGCGACCGCCTACGCGGCCACACCGCCCGCTACCCTAAAGAGTACATGAAATTTTCCGGAAAAACAAGTGGTTCAGGGAAGATATTTCCACTCGGAAATCAGCGGGGGGAATCGCAACTTTTGCAGGGGGTGTGTTGCCAAACAATGCCGTTAAGCGTTTTTTATGGAGTGTGGGCGCCTCGCCCGCACTTGAATATCCCGGCCTTTCGCCTCCTTCGCGAAGCGGAAGAAAGCCCGGCAAACGGTCCCCGACTTCCCACTGGCGGGCGAGGCGCCCGCACTCCAAGGGAAAAATCACTTAACGGCGTAGGTTGCCAATCCCGTCCATTGCGGGCGCTAACGGAGGCTCGCGAGCCGGGCGGCGATTGCCGTTGCGGTGGGGGGGCAGCCGGGAACGGATTCGGTGCAACCGGAAGTGCAGTTGCCGACGCCGAATCCTTCGCATGATTTTCCGCGAAACGCCTGCCCGATCTTGATTTTGCCGTTTGGGGGCCGAACGCCGGTCTTGTTCAGGGCGAAAATCAACGCCGCGTAACAGGCCGAACAGGCGTTTTGCTCCTCGATATAACCGGCCAGACGCTTGACCAGACTTCCCTGCCCGGTCGGGTTCGTTTTCGGACGGTTCTCGACGTTCAGCTCCCGAACGGTCGTCGTTCCGTCGAACAGCCGTCCGAGCCCGTACTCGGCGGCGTAGCGCAGGTAGTCGATTTCGTTCGGTTCATATCCGAGCAACGCCGCACCGTAGGAATCGAGCAGCACCGGATCGGTTCCGAGCAGGAGGCGGTTCGAGACGACCGGGTTCCCCCCTTCCTCGAACGTCGGGTCACCGCAGATCGCGTCGACCAGGTGCAAGTTCGGTTTGAGAATCGTGTTCAGCGCCGCGATCGGACGGTGCAGGCCGATCGTGTGATACCGCCGTTTCTCGCCGTCGGGAATGCATCCTTTCATGTTTTTCAGGCAGCAGGTCAACGTCGTTTGGCAATGCCCTTTGAGGACCGGGAGATTGACCAGATAATCGGCCTGGGCAATGGTTCGGCAGACGGCGAACGCTCCTTCCGGCGTCTTGTTGCGCACGATTTCATCTTTTTTCGTATCGATAAGTTTCACGCCGAATTTTTTCGCCAAGGCCTTGAAACCGCAACGTTCGAATGCCCGATCGGTCGTTTCGCCGAGCCAGGAACCTTCCGCGATCGTGATGTTTTCGCGGCCGTGATCCTTGAGAAACCGCAGGAACCCCTCGACGATTTCCGGATGCGTCGTCGCGCCGTCGGCGGCCGGCTTGGCGACGACCAGATTCGGCTTGAGTACGATATTCCCGCCGACGGGAAGTTCTTTTTCGATTCCGGCGTCCTGGAGCAACGTGTACGTCATTTCCGCCGCGTTCGTTCCGTAAATGATGCGAAGGGACATCCGTGGGATTGGGCTGGTGTTAGGACCGTCGGCGATTCGAATCACCCCGCGCTGACGTTTGGGGTCAGTATTTCTCCGACAAGGCAGTGGATCGTTTCGAACAGGACGCCCGGGTTGATCGGTTTGCTGCAATACGCGTCCATCCCGGCCTCAAAGCATTTTTCAATGTCCTCCTTGGTCGCGTTCGCGGTCAGGGCGATGATCGGGGTGCGTTTTTTCGCTTGCTCGTGTTCCCATTTGCGAATCAGGTCGGTCGCTTCATATCCGTCCATTTCCGGCATTTGACAGTCCATGAGGATCACGTCGTAAAACTTGTTGCGAACGGCGTCGCACGCTTCGTGTCCGTTGTTGGCGATGTCGCAGGTCAAACCCGCTTCGGCGATGAGATTTTTGACGACGATCTGGTTGACCCGGTTGTCCTCCACGACGAGAAAGTGGATGTTTTGTCCGAACGAAACGTCGAATCGCCTGGTTGTCGTTCCCGTCGCTTTTTTCTCCGAAGTGATTTTACGGTCGGCGTCGGCGAAAAGCTGGTTCATCACCGCATCGAACAGCGCGGAGGTAAAGACCGGTTTGCCGACGACTTCCATAGCCGATTCCCGCACGAAATCCGGGTCGTATTCCTCGCCGAGAGAACGGAGCAGGATTCCGTGGGTTCGGTCGTGTTCCTCCGGTCTTTCCGATCCCAGCAACCGTCGCGCCCATTCGATTCCCGTTCCGTCCGCCAGGGTATTGTCGAAAATCACCAAGTCGAGCGGACGTCCCTTTCGGCGGACTTGTTCCATGAATCGAACCGCCGCTTCGCCGGACTCGCAAACGTCGACGTTCATCTTCCAGCTTTGCAATTGGTTTTGAAGCGTTTCCCGGTGGATTTCGTTTTCGTCGACGATCAGGACCGTTTTTCCGGACACGTCGTACGCTTTGTCGAATCCCCGGTAGGCGATATGATTGCACATCTCCCCGTCGACCCGGTCGCAATCTTTTGCGTTACATTCCCCAGTCCCGTTTCGCAGGCACTCCAGCGCTTTCGCGTCGCATTCGAACTCCGCGGTGAACCAGAACGTGGAGCCTTTCTCGCGCGTACTTTGGACGCCGATCTCCCCTTTCATCAGGTGGACCAGTTTCATCGAGATCGCCAAACCGAGGCCGGTTCCGCCATACACTCTCGCCGAGGATGTGTCCGCTTGTGAAAACGCTTTGAACAATCGATCCAGGCGATCTTCGGGAATACCGATTCCGGTGTCCGAAACCTCGAATCGGACCGAGACGCCCGTTTCCCGAACCGCTTCGACGGCAACGTCGATTCGGACTCCTCCGCGCTCGGTAAACTTGATCGCATTTCCCACCAGGTTCAACAAAATCTGCCGGAGTCGGCCGGAGTCCCCTTGGACGATGCGCGGAACGCCGCTGCGAAAGAATACGCCCAGGTCCAATCCTTTGTCGTCGGCCCGGGACGCCAGAATGCCGAGGACCGATTCCACCGTGACGGGAAGGTCGAACGCTTCGGAGTCGATTTCGAGTTTGCCCGCTTCGATTTTGGAAAAGTCGAGAATATCATTGATGAGAAACAGCAACGATCTCCCGGACGAATTGATCAGTTCGGCGTACTCGTACTGTTTTCCGTTCATTTTCGGTCCCAGGAGCAAATCCGAAAGCCCGATCACTCCATTGAGCGGCGTGCGGATTTCATGGGACATGTGTGCGAGAAATTCGCTCTTGGCTTTATTCGCGTTTTACGCTTCGATTTTCGCTTTTTCAAGGTTGTCGGCGTACCGTTTGCGTTCCTCCTCGGTTTTTTTGAGGTTTCGCAAATCGCGGGTGTATCCGGCGACGGTGAAGCTGTCTCCCCGTTTCGTCCGAACGAACGTGATTTCCGAGGGGATAAGGTCTCCGTTGAGATTGCAGTGCATCCATTCGAACACGACCCGACCCGTTTCGGAAACCTGCTTGACCATTCGGTCGATTTTTTCGGTGGAGCGTTCTCCGTCGGGCTGCAATTCCGGGGACAAATCGAGATAGCGGTCGAGATATTCCTGTTTGTCTTTCAAGTCGAACAGTTTGACCGCCTCCAGATTACAATCGACGATTTTGGATTGTTCGTCCCGGAAATGGCAGGCCAGCGGCGTCGAATCGAACATGATTCGGATCCGCTGGTCCTCCTGTTTGCGGTTTTGAACGATTGCGACCAACAAGCCGAGCCAGACGAAGATAAATACGCCGGTTGCGTAAATCGGGACTTTCCGGGCGGACATGACGTTTTGAATCCAAACGTCGCCGTAAAAATCGACCATGACGGCGGAGCGAATGACTCCGTCCGAATCGACCATCGGAATCGACGTACAAAGAAACTGCGAGCCGCCGAAGACGTAAGGGAACCAGCTCCCGGTCAACTCTCCATTGGTGATCGCGTCGACCAGATCGGGATCGTTTTCCCCTTCGTATTTGTACACCGTACCGGGCGGGGCGTAGTCTTCCATATCCCCTTCGTATTTTCCGTCGTTGTCGTAATCGACCGGAGGACCGAGGATATAGACATACGTTTTGTCGTCGATTTTTCGAAGCGTGCAAATACTGGCAATCAGGGGATTGTTACTTTGCCAACGCTCGCAAGCGTCGTAGAGAAGTTGGAACAGCGGCGTTTGTTCGGCGCTGATGTCGGAGGGAATTTTCTCGTGTTCCATCAACTCGAACGAAGTCGCGTAGGTTTGCGCCGTCGTCTGGCAAATCGCGTTCCAATGTTTTCGGGCGGCCAGATCGACTTGTCGAACCCAAAAGAAGCCGACCGCCAGGAGCAGCACGACGCCGCCCCCTCCCCAAAAGAAGAGCCGGCGGAGCTTTTTTTCCCGCCGTTTCCAGATCACGATCGCCGACATACCCGCGATCGTCAACAGTACGAGGATATAATAATCGAGATTCCAAATCAGCGTGCCGAAGTACGTTTGATAATCGACGGATTGAAACATAAACCGAACTCACGGAAAAGCGGGATGGAAATGCACAAATACGTTACTAATCGTAACATGAAAATCCGCCGGAGTCTAGCTCGGTGTTTTTGCATTTTATCGAGTGAACGCAAAAATGGTGAGAGACATTTTCGCCGAGGCTGGAAATATTCGGAACGCTCTCTTCGAGTACTCAGGTCAGGCTTTCGCTTCGCGAGTACACTGCGCTCAAGAATGACAAAACTTGCCCGCCAATTTTCGGCGAAAGTTTAAGACGCTGTTTCTTACGGTTCGTTTTGTTCTTTTTTGCCGGTGTCTTGAGCGCGTTGGATTTTGTCCAGCGCCATTTGAGCCGCCGCGAAGCCCTGTTTTTGGGAGCGTTCATACCACAGACCGGCTTTATCCATGTCCTTGGTCGTTCCGTTTCCGGCTTCGTAGCATTTTCCGAGCAGATATTGCGCTTCGGGCAGATTTTGCTTTGCGGCTTTTTCCAACCAGGAAAAACGCTCCTCAGCGCCGCCGGCGAAGTGGTTCGCCCAGAAACATTGCGACAACGGTTCCCCCGATTGCGCCCCTTTTTCCGCCCAGTATTTCGCGTAATACCGCGCATTGTTATCCGCGGCGTCCGCTTCGCTTCGCTCGTAATACCCCGCCGCGACGAGATACATCGACGGTTGACACCCCAGTTGGGCGGCCCGCAATTGGCATTGAAACGCCTTGTCGTCGTCCTGTTTGACTCGCACGCCGTTTTTGTAGCACAAACCGATCAAATATTCCGCGGCGGGGAGTTCCGCTTTCGCGCCTTGAATCCAAAGCGCCAAACGGTTTTCCGCACCGACCCGGAGCATTTGCGGGTGGTTCGGGCTTTGCGGCATCCCGGCGAATCCCGACAGATATACGATTCGAGCATCCGTTTCGATTTCGCGGATCGATTGATTCGACAGTCGGACGACCTTCGGCGAATTGATCAGCATGTTTTCCTTGCTTCCGGCGCGATCCGGGTCGGCAATGATTTCCTTGCCGAACGGACTGATTCTCCGGGTATCCTCACGGGA
>JAVBTU010000301.1:0-4377 GCA_031556015.1 Thermoguttaceae bacterium | reverse complement strand
CTTCTTCCGGGCTTCTTCTTCCTGAAGCCGCTGGGCTTCCAACTCCTCTTCCGTCGGTTGCGGGTCCGGCAGCGGTTCGGGAACGTCGGTTTTCGGGACTTCGGTTTCCGGTTCCTCGCTTTTCGGCGGTTCCATGGTTGGTTCGTCCGGGTTGACCGGCGGGGGCGGATTCGGTTTGACGGGGTCGGGCGTTTTCGTCGCTGGTTGCAACAATGAGCCGAACGACTGCGACACCCCTTTGCGCATTTGACCGGAATTGAACAGTTCGTCGCAAAGCAGCGTCAACAGGACAAGAATCACCAGGGAAGTCAAGCCGATAATCGTGAAAAAGATTCGTCGCGCTTTACGTTCCTTCTCCGCGGAAACGGCCTGGGAATCGTACCGCGAACTCCAAGGTCCGACGCGGGGGCGTTTCCGTTTCTTGAGTGGGGAGTCGACGATCTCGTAAGTATCGCCTTGGATCGCGGGAACCTCGACCGGTTCGGATCGCGGTGGAATCGGAGAAACCGGCGGCGGAGGAACCGCGTCCCGGGGCTTCTCCTTTTGCGGCGGAACCGCGACGCCGGTTCTTGCGATCTTCACGAACGACGATTCGGTCGGGGGACTTTCCCGCCCGATCGTGGTCAAATCGAGGAATAAAGTTCCCCGGTTCGATTTCGCTTGCTCCGCTTCCGGAGTTCCGGCAAGTATTCCTTTCCAAAGAAACGTTCCCCCGGTCGGCATTTCCCGCAGGTAGGTGCTGAACGTCACTTTCCAGCGAAGCGACTCCGGGAGCAGCGCGATCGATTCGGCGAACAGAGGAAGCAGATCGGTTCCCGGTTCGAATAAAACGCAAGCGGACCGGTTTTGTAAAACGCTTTCGGCGAGAACACCGCCCCAACCGGCGTCGCCGCAGATCCGTTCCCAGTGAACGCATTTGAGCGACCGGGTCGGCGGATTGGGGATCGGACGTCCCGTGGGAAACTCCGTCGGCGTAAGGTCCCATTGCGTTCGCATCAGATCCGGCTCCGCGAGCAATGCCGCCGGGCCGCAAGGGCTCAACTCGTTCGGGCCCAGGACGAGATGGTGCGCGATTACGTTGGAGCGTTTCGTGTAGTCGAGCCCCGCGTCGGCGATGCGCGAGAGGATATGCAGTTGCGATTGACCGGAGCGAACCGTTCCGTGAGACCAGTTGACCGGATTCAGGGACGCTTTTTCACTTTGCGGCGGGAAAAGATGCCGGTATCCGCTGCGGGATTCCAGATGCCCGACCAATACCGGCGACATGCCGACGGTTCTGGCGACGGTACAAAAACCGCTGCTGCCGGGTAGAAGCCCGCGCGGGGCGGAAGTGTAAATCAATTCCTGGGCCATAAAGTCAGGCTCCAGGCTTCGGGTTTCGGGCTTCAGAAAAATGTCCCAAAAGCCTGAAACCGAAAGCCTTGTCGTGGATATAAAGCCGAAGGGGGTATTATACCATTCAACGTCAATAAAGTGATTTTTCCCTTTTAACCGGTACTCCGCTCGTTGGGGCGTTTATACGGTTTCTCAAAAGGACAAAACATCACATTTATGGCGGTGTGGAGTATAAAGCATAAAATGGGAAACTGTCCGACCATCCCGGCCCGACGAGTCGCAAGCGATTCTACACGAATCCCGAGACCGTATCAATAAACCGCCCGGAATCGCAGGAAGAAGCCGGAGTCGATCGAGTGGTCCTGATCGGTTACCGAATCGCGATATTTTCGGGCGAACAGGCCGCCGGCTTCGACGGCGAAATTGATGCAGCCGATCGCCTTGCGTTCATATCCGACCATGATCCGGTAATCGCGGTAGGCGATCGAGCCGGTCCGCCCGTCGTCGTCCTTGATTCCCCAGCAGTCCCCCGCCCATTCTCCGGCGGCGTAAATCCAGTCGGACACGTCGTTTCCGACCGCCGAACCCCACCAGCGGATCCGCTTGGAAATTTTCGGATTCGGAAACAGAAGCTCGAACCGCATTTCCAGGTCGTCCGGCGTCCAGATGATTCCGCCGAACGGAAGCCAGTTGTAATCGATCCGGTCCAGGTAAGAGCAGCCGAGGATCAATTTCGTGCGCGGATTGTAGTTCCAGATCGCCCCGACATGCGCCGGAACGCGGAACCCGTCGCTGTTGCCGCCGTATTGGAACGCGCTGTGATACCCCGGCGTCGCGCCCAGTTCGATCGCGTATTGCGAAAAGAGCGGTTTGATCCAGCGAAATTCGCAGTTCAGCGAGTACAGATCAAGCGAATCGGAGTATTCACTGTCCCCCTGGTCGAGGAACCACGTCGAAAAGCCGGGCGTCACCAGCAGCGGCGATTCCTTCGTGAACATCGGAAACGAGAACATCGAATTGAGTTCGACCTGCGTGAAGCCGAGCGATTGACGCCCGTTTCCCGATTTCGGCGACCAGAGAACGCTGCCGGTGATTTTTTGAAACATCCCGTCGCGGACGTCGGCGGGGATTTTCGTTTCGGTTCGTTTCCCGGAATCCGGAGCGCCGACCGACGTCGTTTCGTTGCTCGTCCAGCTGGAAAAATAGGAATTTTTCCCTCCCGGCGAATGTTGTTGAGTCGAAGGGGGAAGCGTGTAATTCGAGGTCGGCGGTTGCGTCGATCCGGTCCCGTTATACGGGCCGAATTCGTAGTTCCCGCTGCCGGGTTGCCAAAGCCCGTCCTGTTCGTTCGCCGCGGAGTTGGAAATCACGTTCCCGGTCGCATCCAGGAGAATTCCACTCCCGATCGTTCCCGGCGCAGCCGGGTCCTGAGCCCGGCAAAGTCCGGTGCAGAGGACGAAAAACGAGATCGCGAGGATAAAACGGGACAACATATCGATTGGGCTGTTTGTAAACGGACCGCTTCCACCGCCGGGGAGAATACTCAATCGCGGCGAACCGTGCAAGAGCGGTTTTCCGGGAGCCCTCGTCAATCTTTTCCGGATTTGGTATAAAGAGACGTCGTTTTGTTCCCATTTACCATTGTAACCCGATCTGCTCACGAAGGAGAAACCCGATGCCGAAAATCGTGCTTTTGGATCCGATATCCGAAGATGGAATTAAACTGCTCGAAGCCGCGCCCGGAATCGAATACGAACAACGGGTCGGCCTGAAAGGGGACGAACTCCGGGCGGCGCTGAACGAATTCGACGGCGCGATCTGCCGCAGCGGCGTGAAGATCACCGCCGAATCGCTCGAAGGCAACACGCGACTCAAAGCGATCGCCCGCGCCGGAGTCGGCGTCGATAATATCGATACCGTCGCCGCGACCCGGCAGGGAATCATCGTGATGAACACGCCCGGCGGAAACACCGTTTCCACGGCGGAACAGGCATTCGCCCTGATGCTCGCGCTGTCCCGCAACATCCATCCCGCTTACCAGGCATTGATCGAAGGGCGTTGGGACCGGAAAAACTTCACCGGAACGCAACTTGCCGGAAAAACGCTCGGAATCGTCGGCATGGGGCGCATCGGGCAAGTCGTCTCAAAATTCGCCCGTGCGTTCGACATGAACGTGATCGCGTTCGATCCGTTTTTGACTCCGGCTCGGGCGACGGAACTCGGCGTTACGGTCGTCGATCACGTTCATCAAATGCTCCCGAAGGTCGACTACCTGACCGTCCACACGCCTCTGAACGATGCAACCCGCGGTCTTTTCGGAAAAAAAGAACTTGAGATGATCAAACCGGGTGCCCGGCTCATCAATTGCGCCCGGGGCGGAATTTACGACCTGGATACACTCGTCGAAGGCATGAAAAGCGGCAAACTCGGCGGCGTCGCGCTGGACGTTTACGAAGAGGAACCGTGTACGAAACATCCGCTGTTCGGCATGAAAAACGTCGTTTGCACCCCGCATTTGGGCGCGAGTACCGAAGAAGCACAAACGAACGTCGCCCTCGAAGCGGTCGAATTGCTGGTCGATTATTTCACCAAAGGAATCATCAAGCAAGCGGTCAACTTCGCCCCGCTCGATCCGGAAACGCTCAGCAGCTTGCGCGGATACCTCAACGTCGCGTACCGGCTCGGTATTCTCGCCGCGCAAATCACCAAGACTTCCCCGACGGCTTGCCGAATGAAGTATAAAGGGGACATTTGCCGCAAAGACACGACGCTGCTGTCCGCCGCGTTCGCCGCCGGGATGATGTCCTCCGCGATGGAGCAGGAGGTGAACATCGTCAGCGCCGCGTCGTTGTTGAAGGATCGCGGAATCCAACTGGTCGAAGAAAAGTCGTCGGACGTCGGCGATTTCAGTTCGCTGGTCGCCGCGGAGTTGCAAGTCGGCGACAAAACGATTTCCATGGCCGGAACGCTTTTCGGCAATTCGATGCCGCGACTGGTGATTCTCAACGGATACCGGCTGGAGAGTTATCTGGAAGGCAATCT
>JAVBTU010000069.1:0-7036 GCA_031556015.1 Thermoguttaceae bacterium | reverse complement strand
GAGGGCGGCCAACGCTTCGGCGAACGAACCGATCGGCGTCACTTCGGACCACTCGCGGAATGTCGTTTCCTGATCGAGTTCGTTCCACTTCCCGTCCACGGGAAGACCGGACAAGAGCCGCATTCCTTCGTAAAACGAAAGGCCGTCTTCGTGAACGAGCTTGTCGATTTTCTTCCAATGGTCGAGCGCGGCCTGAAGTTTTTCGTGGTCGATTTCAACCCACTCACCGCGCAGCCGGATCAGCGAACCGTCGGCGCTGAGCAATTCGGCGAGTTCCGCTTTCGTGAGCGGCTCGCCGTCCAGAACGGTTTCGATCCGAAAATTCAGGAGCGAATCGGCTCCGAGCGTTGCGCCGTCGCTTGTTCCGATATTGACGCGGACCTGCGGTCGGCTCGTTTGTTTTCCCTTCCACCAATCGGGAACCCGGACGATCAGGCCTGCTTCTTCGAGCGACGGGATATCCTGAAGCAATTGGTACGCCTGTCGCGGCGTCCAAGCGCGGGGCTGGTAGACGGTCTGGTCTTCGACCATGCTTTGGACCCACGCGCATTTTTCCGCCGCTTCGTTGATCGGCTGCAATAATCGTAACAAGGCGTCACGATCTTTCGCCGAAGCGTATTCGGACAACGCTTTGGAGAGCGGGAGCTGAACCGGTTTCGCGCCGGCGGAAACTTTGTCGGTGTACGTCGCCATGAACGCGAACGGTCGCGATTCGTCCCGCTTGTTCTCGGCCAGGTGAAACGTCACACGTCCGACGGTGCGCCACAGCGGGCTTTGCTTTTGAATCCAATCGACGGCACCACTCGGATGTTTTTTAATCTGGGTGTGAACGTACCGGTCGAGATCCACCCACCATTGCGAAAGCGTTTCGGCGCTGAGATACTCGGCTCCCGGCATGGGGGGGACGGTGAGGAGAAGAAATTCCGTTTCGGAATCGGACGGCGGCGTCACCGGCGGCAAATCGAATACGGTTTTCCCGCCGACAGTGCCGAGCTGCGGCAGATGACAAAGGCGCGTCAGATAGCTTTTGGCGAAGGACCGCAGAAAATCGAAATCGCGCGGCAATACGGTTTCCAGTTCGACCGTCGCCAAATGAAGCAGCGCCTTGGGATAATCGAGTTCGTTATGAAAGACGCCTCGCAGCCGGTTTTCCAGACCGGAAGCGACGCGATCGGTTTTCGTTTCCCGTTCGTCCGACTCGGGCGTCCCCAAGTACGGATGCCCCATCGGGGAAATGCAAAGACAAGGAAACGAGAGGAGCGACATGGGCTGAAAAAACGGAGAATAACGAACAATCCGGATATTCTATCTGTCCTGATCGGCGAAACAAGAGTGCGAAACAAAAAAATCGATTTCGAAACAGTGTCAAAATAGTTGCGGCATTTGCCGCTCGGAATCAGGCTCCCGCGATTACGCTTGGGACTGGTATTGAATGTGGAATTTAATTTGACGCTATTTCTTACGAATCCCACGCATGAGCGGGGTCTTGCCGTAAAGGGCCGTCAGTTCCTCGAAACTCGATTCGTCGAGCTGTTGCCGCGAGATGTGACCGGGAAGGATTGTTTCGCGATTCCAAGGGCAGGCATTTTGGCAAAGATCGCAGCCGAACGAGGAATCGAGCGTGTTTTCTTTGCACTCGATTGTTCGGTAATTCACGCATTTTCTCGCGTCCAGTCGATATGGTTCGTCGAGCGCCCCGGTCGGGCACGCCTCCTGGCAGCGTCGACAACCGGCGCACGGATCGAAGCGGAGCGATTCGGTCGGTTCAAGCGGTTCGGTCGTCAAAAATGCCGCGAGAAAAACACGGCTGCCAAAACCCGGATGTATGAGCATCGTATTTTTTCCCGCAACGCCGAGCCCGGCGTTTTCGGCGTAACGCCGTTCCCAAAACGGGGCCGTATCGACGCAGCCGCGACACGAACCGCCCGGAATTCGGCGGCGATGCAAGTCGGCAAGTTTTTTGAGCCGCGCCCGAATCCAAAGATGGTAATCCCACCCGCAGGCGTAGGAAGCGACTTGGATCCTATCACCGACCTTTTCCTCGAAAAATCGGTTACGAACTTCCGGTTCGGATTCCAGCACGGTTCGAAAGGAAACGCCGAGCATCAGGACGCTTATCGCCCCGGGCAAAAGAAGTCGCGGATCGGCCCGGATTTCCAGATTTCGCGCCAGATAATCCATTGAGGCATGAAAACCGTCGTCGATCCAGCGTCGAAACCGAACGAACGCTGCGGAAGGCTCCGCGGACGCGATTCCCACGAGTTCAAAACCGAGTTCGCGGGCGAAAACGGCCAATTCCTCGCTTAATCTCTGATTGACCCTCATTATCGAACCGGTTGATACTGTAAGAACAATGGGAATTCTCCTTCAACTATTTGCATATTCCCAAGACTTGGATTATACTCTAGAAACAGGGTTGTGTTCCGGAATGTCGACCGTAGATCGTACTTGGCGGCTGATCGGTACACGGCGAAACAGGGATTTTAGAGAATAATATGTCGGTCGATATTGTATGTCAGTGCGGCCAATCGGCAAGATTGGACGAGGAGAATCCCAAAACGCAACCGCAATGTCGGGCGTGCGGGAAAACGTTGTCCTCCTCCCCGCTGATGATGTCGGCATCCAACGAGTTCGCGGTCCCCGTGGGAGAAGAACCGACGATCGACAGCCGTGTTTCCCCGTCGTCGCCGACGGAAACGCCTTTCATCTCCACTCCCAAAGTGGAAGCGTCCGATCAGGACGACGCTGAAACCACGTTTTATTCGGAAATCAGCAACTCGAAATCTCAACCGGATAAAGAAACCGCCGAATTCGATTCGTCGCACTCGCCGAAAAAAGAGAGTCAAGACAAGAGTTTCGAGATCGGCGAAGCCCGGGTCGGCGGTCCGCCGGTCGAAAGTTCCTCGACGAGCGATTCGGCGATCCTTGAGGATTCGTCGAAGTTCTGCACTCATGCGGAGCGGCTGCTGAACGCGGATCCGTTCTATCGGATTACCCGGGCAAAGCGGTCGAAAAAAGAGAAGACCGACTCGACCAAAGGGTTCGTCTATGGAATCCATCGAATCATCCGCTCGCACGTCAAGGGCGGGATGGGGATGGTTCACATCGCTTACGACCAATTTCTCAAACGGGAAGTCGCCCTGAAAGAACTTTTTCGGGAATCGACGACCGACGAATCGATCGTCCACCGGTTCATCGTGGAAGCGGAAATCACGGCCCAATTGGAGAATCCGGGAATCGTTCCGAGTCACTCGCTCGGATTGGATTTGAACGGTAATCCGTACTACACGATGAAACTGATTCGCGGTCGCACGTTCCAGGAAGCGATCAAACAGTATTTTAAAAATCCGAGCGAACAGGAGCTGAAAAAGCTGGTCCGGCGTTTCGTGTCCGTTTGCCAGACCATGTCGTTCGTCCACGACCGGGGGGTGATTCATCGCGATTTGAAGCCGGCGAACATCATGCTCAGCGATCACGGGGAAACGCTCGTGATGGACTGGGGAATCGCCAAAATGTACAACAAAGAGCTTGCGTCCGGGACCGGGATCACGCTCTCGCAAACGAATCTGACGGAATTCACCTCCGGAGGTCATACACGACCGGACCTGACGTTGGCGGGAACCGTGGTCGGAACGCCGGCGTTCATGTCCCCGGAACAGGCGTCCCCCGATTCGCAGGAAGTCGGACCGATTTCGGACATTTTTTCGCTCGGCGCGATCCTGTTTTACCTGCTGACCGGACGCAACGCGTACACCGGAAAAACGTCGCAGGAAATTCTTACCAAAGTCCTGACGAGCAATCCCCCGCGACCTTCGGACGTTGCACGGAACATTCCGCCGGGCTTGGAAGCGATTTGCATGAAAGCGATGTGCCGCCATCCGAAAGGGCGGTATCAGACGGCGAGCGAAATGGTCGCGGATTTGTGCAACTGGCTCGACGGCGAACCGATTTCCGCGATGAGGGAAACGGTCCTCGAACGAATCTGGCGTTATTTTCGAAAGAATCGGCAGATGTCCATGAGCGTTTTCCTCATGATGTTCATCCTCTTCATCATCCTGACGCTTTCGACGATCCTCATCGACCGGGGACACCAGCGAACGAAATTCGTTCAAATGGAATCCCAAGCGGTCCTCAAACGGAGCGAAGAGATCGGTCGCAAAATCAACGAGTTGGACGCGGAGTTGAAAGTCGTCCGGGAGGAGTGCGAAAAATACCGCCAGGATCGCGACTCGACGACCTCCGACGTGCTGCGGACCGGGTACGATAAAAAGCTCAACGAGACGCTCGGTCGAGCATCGATGCTCGACGCGCAGATCGGTGAACTGGTCCGGTTTCAACGGGAACTCCGCGAACTCAACCAGGCGATCCAGAGGGAAAAATAGTCGCCCGAATTAAAATGTGCCGCATCGGGAGGGGTACGAGCAAGTTCCGTTGAGGAGTTACGTAAAACAGGTGCCATGCTACCGTGCGGTGAGCGACATTTTTTCGCCCCACGGCGTCGGGTATTCGGCGGTCATGCACGCTTGGCAGAGTTTCGACGCGTCGATCCGAATCGCCCGGGCGACGGACTCGATCGGCAAATATCGGATCGAATCGGCGCCGAGGTCCTCGGCCATTTTTCGTTCGATTTCCGGCGTCATTTTCCAGTCGTAAATCGGGCCGTTGTTCATATACTTCGGCGCGAACAGTTCGCCGTAGGTCGGCATGTCGATCCCGTAGAAACAAGGCGCGATAATCGGCGGACAGGCGACCCGGACGTGGATTTCCTTGACCTGCCCGAGTTCGCGGATTCGTTTGAGCAAGACCCGCATCGTCGTCGAGCGGACCACGGAATCCTCGACGAGAAAGACCTTTTTCCCTTCGAGGACTTCCCTGAGCGGCGTGTATTTCGTCTGCGCTTTTCGGATCCGATACTCTCCTCCTTCGATGAACGTCCGGCCGCTGTATCGGTTGCGGATCAGTCCTTCGAGCGACGGAACGCCGAGTTTGTACGCCATGGCGTCCGCCGCCGCTTTACTCGTATCGGGAACCGGGACGACGATGGTGTCGGCGTCGAGCGGCACGGTGTTCGATTCCTGCTCCAACAGCGCCAATTCCTCTCCGAGGTTTTTGCGGGCCATGTAGACGCTGGTTCCGTCGATCGTGCTGGCGACATTCGCGAAATAGACCCACTCGAAGAAACAGTGGGCGATTTTTTTCGATTCGGCGAACCGATCGAACCGGATTCCCTGGTCGGAGATGAAAATGACCTGCCCCGGCTCCACGGTTTTAATGCTCTTTTCGGAGAACCCGAGATTGAAAAGTGCAACGCTTTCGCTGGCGGCGGCGAACAACGGTCCTTCGATCGCGTAGCACAGCGGTTTCATGCCGAGCGGATCGCGGGCAACGAACATCTGTCCCAACGCGTTGAGGAAGACGATGCTGTACGCACCGTCGAACGTCGAGGCCATCATTTTGCACACGCTCATCAAATCAGGTTCGTGCTGCGGCGAAAGCGTCGCGCAGATCGCGTGCATGATGATTTCCGTGTCGGTGTCCAACGCGAGGTACGTGTTGTTGTCGGCGAGGAGTTTTTCCCGGAGCTCCGAGTAATTGGCAAGTTGCCCGTTGAACGCGAAACTGAACCATTTGTGCTTCTTGATGTGGTGTCGCTCGAACGGCTGCGCGAAGCTGCGGTCCTCCTTGCCGACGGTCGCGTAGCGGACATGCCCGATCGCGGCCCGACCGGCGTATTCCTGCATCAGCTTTCCCTGATCGACTTTATTGCGGAGTTTGAAGACCTCGGAAACGGTTCCAACCTCTTTATAGGTGTCGATCAATTGGTTGCGATGGGGCGAATAGGTCGTGAATCCGGCGGCCAATTGCCCACGGTTTTGAAGGTCGAGCAACATTCGCGGGACCAGCCGGGAAATCTCCTCGGGGCCCTGCGCCGTACACAGTGGAGAAGGGCTTTTTCCGGGAAGATGGTAAATCGCGATCACACCGCATTCGTCATGAATTGACATCGATTCGTGGAGAAAGAGCGTAGGTTGACAGAGAGGGGTCGGTTCGAGAAAACCACTCCCGCAATTTATCCGCAATCCGCCAAAAAACAAGGGGAACTTTTGACGGCGAAGAGATCGGAACAGACCGCGGACATTCTTTTTCTTCGAAATCGGAGCCGCGCACGGAGAAAGCGGTATTGTGATGCAAAACATTGCGACGTCGATCAACTCGAACACCGCTTACTTCGTGCGCAGCTCGGATTCGAAAGGAACCGGTGTTCTCGTCGCGGGGCGAATACGCTGATTTACCAAACTCGTTGGCGGTCGGTCGAAATCACAACGGCTCTTCGTGGACGGACTTGAAAGATAACGCTTGGCCCGATAAAATCGACCAGAGCGGGTTAGACGTGAACGATCCGCTTGCTGAGTGGACAACATCTAGAGATATACGCCCCATGAACACAAGAGTTCTCTTTGCCGTTTTTAAACGTAATTTTATCGGATATTTCGCGAATCCGACCGGATATGTGTTTATCTGCGTTTTCGTTTTGCTCAGTTCGATCGCGGCGTTTTTGCCGTATGAGTTCTTCAGCGCGAACCTCGCCAATCTCGACCAGCTTAACCAGTGGTTTCCGCTGATCATGCTCGTGTTTATCCCGGCGATTACGATGGGAATTTGGGCCGACGAACGACGGCAGGGAACCGACGAACTCCTGCTCACGATCCCGGCCGGGGATTCCGATATCGTTTGCGGCAAATACCTGTCCGCCGTCGCGATTTACACGGTTTCGCTCCTGTTCTCCTTCGCCTGTAATTACGCGATTTTGAACTATCTGGGCAATCCGGACCGGGGGCTTTTTCTCTGCACCTACATCGGATACTGGTTCACCGGAACCGCAATGCTCGCGATCGGAATGGTCGCGTCGTTCCTCACGGCGAACCTGACCGTCGCTTATATTATCGGGGCGATTTTCTGTGCGCCGCTGGTCGCTCTTCATTGGGCCGACGCCGCTCCGGTCGGGCGGGATTTCGCGGCGTTTGTTCAGCAATTT
>JAVBTU010000147.1:0-3915 GCA_031556015.1 Thermoguttaceae bacterium | reverse complement strand
CCGATAAGATACGACAATTGTTAGATAGGGGCGAATGACGGCAAACATTAAGATCGGCAAAGTCGCAATGATACTTGCATTTTAATCTTAACAAAACGCCTAAAAAGCCCCCACACTCTCAAACTACGCCGCTACAATTGTCAATACGCGACTAGTACATGGAATTTTCAAATACGATTCGTTTTCAAAGACTCTCATTTTTTGTTTTTTCTCACGGAATCACGGGGGCACGGAGGAGGATACCGTAGGATTACGTCCTCCGTGTCTCCGTGCCTCCGTGAGAGAATAACGAACTCTATTTGAGAAAACGTGTAGTAGATGGAACATGGACGACGTTTTTGGAGCGTGGGCGTCTCGCCCACGTACTCCCTTCTTTCGCTCTTGACATTTTCAACGCACTTTCTTACAGTTCGCTCCCCGGACGGTCGCGAAAGAACCGTTTCCCGGGAAAAATCGAACAATCAGGAGATTCATCATGAAATCGGTGTCATTTTTATACGGGGTCGTTCCGCTATTGTTATTGCCGTTGACCGGCGTATTCGCGTCGAATGAAAAGAAAGAGCCGGACGCTTTTCAACTCGTTTATCGTTTTCAAAACGGAGAGCAACTCCGCTGGAAGGTCATGCAACAGCTTCGCGTGAAAACGTCCATGGAAGAGAAAACCGAAGTCGTCGATACGATCAGCGGTTCGACCAAGCTTTGGACCATTACCGAAGTGGATGCGGACGGAAACGCGACGATCGAGCATTCGGTCGAAGACGTGAACATGCATCGAAAACAGACCGATTTTCCCGATTCGGCGTACAACAGCCAAACCGACGAAGAACCCCCGATCGGATACGAACAGGTTTCCCAATCGCTCAACGTTCCGCTGTTGAAATTGAAAATCGCACCAAACGGCGAGCTTTTGAACCGTACTCCGCTGGTCCCCTATTCCTTGGGAACGCTCGACAGCAAAATCCTCATTCCGTTGCCGAAGGAAAAAGTCAAGGTCGGCCAAACCTGGAAAATTCCGGAAGAAGCGATGCTTCCCCAGCCGAACGGGACCGTCAAAAAAGTGAAGCTTCAAAAGATTTACACGCTTGAGAGCGTGAAAAACGGTTTGGCGGTCATTTCTTACAAGACGGAGCGCCTTTCTCCGATCGAAGAGCCGAAACTGGAAATCCAGCTTTTCGACAAGCTCTCCTCCGGTCGGGTCGAATTGGACATGGAAACGGGCCATATTTTTCGGCAGCAGACGAACGTCAAAGGTTATGTTCTCGGCTTCGAGGGGGAAACGAGCAGCATTGACCACTCCGCCCGTTTGGTCGAAGAGATGAAACAGGAGAGAATCGGAATCACGACCGGCAAAGTCCAGCGTTAGGAAAAACTGGAGCACAGGCTTCCAGCCTGTGTCACGGGCAGGATGCCCGTGCTCCAAATAAACGCAATATCAAACACGCCAAGCCTGGGGCAGGCCCCAGGGCTAACGGGGGATTGCGGAGAAATGGCAAAATAACAAAACTTTTCCGATTTTGCAAATCTTTCTTTTTGCGCAAACTTTTCATGCTGAGGCAGCGTTTTTCTGACGATAATACTGACGACAGGACAATCTTTTCCGATTAGGCCGACAATAACGACGGCGCAAGAGAGGAAAAAACGCCAAAACGAGGCAGTATTAGGAGTAAGCGTAAAATGCGTCAAACAAGAATAGTTTTTCACGGACTTGATTCGTTGCGAATCATTGTCTTCGGATTTCTTTTCGGAGTGATTCTTCAAACCGCTTCGCTCCAGTACGCCCAAGCCGCGGAAACGCCGACCGAACCGAAATCGGAAGGACTTTTTCCCGAAGGATTCAATTCTCTTGCCTACACCGACAATCAGTTGAGCGTGATCGACATGCTGCTCGCCAACGAGGAAAATCCCGGCATGGAGCCGATTTTCGACATTCTCGAAAACGAAGACCTCTCCGCGGCGGGATTCAATTCTCTCCTCACGCAAATGTCCGGCTCCGTTCGCTTCAACGGAATGCGGTTGTCCATGTCGTCCCCCTGGTTGTCGATCATGAACCGAACCCGAGTGATCGGACAATGGGAAAACCACATTATCGCCGAAAAAGACCGCCGGCGCCGTGAGAAATTCTTTTCCAGAGACGGTTCGGTTCTGCTCGCCCAATCGTCGGACGACGATTCGAACGACGTTTTCATTCCGAACGAGAAGAAAAACGTTTCGGAGGGAATTGATTCGCTCGACGACGATTCGTATGAAATGACGGCCGGAGAAATGGTCGTGCAGATGGACTGCCTCGGCAAACACTCGAAAAACCTTTGGTTCACGCCGATCCATAACGCGACCAACGTCGGCGGCCATTCGGATACGCCCGGCTTCCACATTTCTCGAACCGGTTTCATGACCGGAATCGAAAAAGGGCATTGCCCCTGTACGAATTACGGGGTCGCGTTCGGATACACCGCTCCGTCGTTGTACCAGGGACGGGACTCGATCAGCGCCGACGACGTCGTCTTCGGGCTGTACTTCAAAAAGAAACTCAAAAACGATTTGTACGTCAACCTCTGGTTGGGTTACGGCAATCAAAAATTCAAGCAGACCCGCTATATCACCATTCCGGATTTGGACCAAGGGTATAAATACGAAGGGCAGTTTTCCGGCAATTCGTTCACGGCTTCCGTGGAGGTGTCTCGGGCGATTTATTGCCGAAAGTCCTTGGTCGTGAGGCCGTTGGCGGCGTTCGATTACCAGCATGCGCAGCAGGAAGGTTTCGCCGAAACCGGTCGCGGTCCGTTCGCATTGACGTACGGAAGTTTTTCATACGACACGAAAATCGCCCGCTGCGGTTTCGCGACGCAGATCGGAGCGAGCGACGGTTCGAGTAAAATGACGATTCGGCAAAGAATTTATTACGCAAGACAGATCGGCGACGAAGCGTATCCGAGCGGCAGCGCGTTTTATCAGATCGGCGGTTCGTCGACGCGGATGGAACTTCGCGGTTACGACGTTTCTCGCGACTATATGATTCTCGGAACCGGTGGACAGATTGACCTCGATCCGACCCGGACATGCCAACTGTACGGCGATTACGACGCGATCGTAACCAATTCGCTCACAACCCACGCCGTCTCCCTCGGCCTGATCCAACGCTTTTAGTTGAAAAGAGCAAAGCGCAAAATAAAGAGCCGGGTATGAAGCGCAGCGCAATCCCCGGGCATTCTCATTCGCTCGGAATCTGATCCTTCGGAATCATCCAATCGGGCACACGTTGAATGTTCCCGTTCCGATCGACGACGGCAAGGGTAATGAGTCCGACGGCCAGCAATTCATTGTCCCGGTAAAGATGGTGTTCATGCTCGATCTTGACCCGGGAAATCTTTTTCACACGGCTTTTCAGGGTCAAAAGATCGTCGTACATCGCCGGTTTTCGATAGGAACACTCGACATGAACGACGACGCAGAATTCTCCCGCCGTCTCCATATCTTTGTAGCGCACGCCGCAGTCGCGGAGCATCTCCGTTCTTCCCATTTCGAAATACTGAAAGTAATTCCCATGGTAAACGACCCCCATTTGGTCGGTTTCCTGGTACCGAACCCGGATTTGAATTTCGTGATCCATCTGATGCCGCTGACACTGACGTGGAGATTTGATTTGGGCTCTTATTATGGACCCGGGCCAAGAAAAAACAATGGGGCGCAACCGCGTCTGCCAGACCGTCTTCAAGTTTCACAAGGTTGAGAAATTTTGCGAACAAAACGGATTTTCCATCGTATAAGAACCCGACACACATGGTGTGCGTCGTTTTTTCCTACATGGAGGTTACAATGTCCGCTCCCGCCACCCTCGAAATCTTCGTCGATTGCCTGAAAAAAGTCCCTGACCCCCGCTCCAAATACGGAACGTCCCACCCTTTTCCAGCCGCCCTT
>JAVBTU010000332.1:0-6345 GCA_031556015.1 Thermoguttaceae bacterium | reverse complement strand
CCCCGTTGGGGTGCGATTTATTTTGGGGATCGTGATCCGGGGGTAATCCGTCGCTCTGCGAGGCGACGAATCACCCCCGGCTAAGTTCTTGCGCCCCGTTGGGGCTGGAAATCCGCCGAAAAAGTTGCGTAGATACCTTTGCTTCGCGAGGAAGGCGAGAGACCGGGATATTCAAGTGCGGGCGAGGCGCCCACACTCCATACAAACTTAACGGCATTGTTTTCCACTGCCCTTTCAGGGCGGGAGAGGTCGTTTGTCCGAACGCGAATCTTGCCCCTAAACGACAAACGCTCCCTCCGGAACTTGATATTGCGTCGAAATCCTGAAAACATTCATACACCCAAACGTCGGTTGATTGGCGTGTTGGAGTGACGACCAAGAGAATCATTGATTTTTTTTGAATTCGGGAGAATCCCATTCCCCATGTTCCCTGTTTTCGGGAAAAGGATAGAATAGGGCGTTCCTTCGCATTGTCGTCGTCGCACTTTTTTATTTTCTCGCAATGGGTCAAGATTACCGCTACGTATTGAACGTTCTCACGAAAGACCATCCGGGAATCGTCGCCGCGGTCAGTTCCGCCGTCGGGGCGTTGGACGGTTCCACGATTTCATGCAGTCAAACCGTGCTGCACGGCTATTTCACGCTGATTTCCATCGTTTCATTTCCCAACAAATATGAGCCGGGAGAGTTGGCGCGGCTGCTTCTGGAAAACGAATTGGTCGGAACCGGATACCTGATCTCGGCGGCGAAAATGGACCAGCGAGCCGCCGCCAAACACCAGGCGGCGGAAATCGACGGATTCGTGATCACCGCGTTCGGCGACGAAGAGAAAGGAATGATCGAACGCTTCAGCCGGTATGCCGCGGATCACGACATCAATATCGTCGACTTGTACGGCGACCAGACCGCGACGGAGTTCGTCGTGATCGGCCAGCTTGAGGTTCCCCGGCATTACGACACGAAAGTCCTTCAGGACGACCTCGAAGAGATCGGTCGCGAACTCGACTTCACGATCAAAATGCAGCACCGCAACATTTTCACAGCAACCAACCAAATACGATTTGAATAAATTACTAATTACTAATTACTAATTATGTTCAGGTAAAACCATCTTAGTAATTAGTAATTAGTAATTCTTAGTCCCCTCCCCCCGATGGATTCCGTTTTTCAATTTGCGCGCATTCAGGAGCCGCGGGATTGGTTTTGGCCGATCCTCGTGCTTCTGCTGTTGCTTTATTGGATTCGACGTCGGTATGTGATCGACGGGGCGGAACTGAAAAATTGGCAACGATATCTCCTGCTCCTGCTTCGGACCGCCGTTGCGGTGACGCTCCTGATTTACTTTCTCCATCCGCAGTGGGAACGCATCGTCGGAGCGTCCCGCGTCGCAATCCTGGTCGATTCCAGCGCAAGCATGTCGACCCGGGACCGAGAGGCCGAGGAAAACGAGCCGACGACCGAAACATCGCCGAGCCGGATGGAAAAGCTGCTCGACTGGATGAATCGGACCGAAATCGTCGACAAGCTCCGTGAAAAACACGACGTCGTTCTCTATCGGTTCGACGAATCGCTCCAGCGAATGGTGCAAATCGACCATAAAAAAACGAACGATACGATCGAGTCGTCGAAAAGCGAAACCCCGGAGATCCCTGCCGACGGCGCGGAAACCCGGCTCGGCGAGTCGCTTCGGGAATTGTTGCAGCGGGAGCGCGGTCAACCGCTTTCGGGCGTTTTGCTCCTTTCCGACGGCGGACTCAATTCCGGCGAGCCGACCGATTCCGCCTTGGAACTTGCGAAAAACTCGCAGATTCCGATTTACACGATCGGGTTCGGGTTGAAACAATTGCCGCTTAATTATCGAATTCTCCACGTCGACGCGCCGGACCGGGCTTTTCCCGACGATCCATTCAAATTCAAAGTCCAAGTCGAACTCCAGGGAAATCCGCAGGCCGGGAATGGGGAGGAATCGCTCTCGAATCCGCTCCCGAAACTCCCGGTCGAACTTTGGATCGACAACAATTCGGATCAAGAGTCCCCGAGCGCGGTTCCGTCCTCGGCCCGATTGGTCGGCAAACAGGAAATCGATCTCAAACCGGGAACGAATCGGGAACTCGATTTCGAGGTCAAGCCGGAAACGCTCGGTAAATTCAAGCTCTTCGTGAAGCTCGACGCTCCCAAAGACGACCGGATTCCGGAAGACAATCTGCAAACCGCGGTCGTCGAAGTCGTCGACCGGAAAGACCGCGTTCTTCTTTTCGCGGGGGGGCCGCTGCGGGATTACCAGTTTTTGTGCAATCAGCTTTACCGCGACAAGTCGGTTCAGGTCGACGTTTTTCTCCCCTGGGCTTCCCCCGGAATTTCGCAAAGCGCGGACAAGATTCTCGATTCTTTTCCGAACGATGCGACGGAAATGTCCCAGTACGATTGCATCGTCGCGTTCGATCCGGACTGGCGGGTCCTTTCGCCGAAACAGGTCGAAACACTGGAGCATTGGGTTGCCCGGCTCGGCGGCGGTTTGATCGTCGTTGCGGGCCCGGTGAATTTGGCCGACACGATCACCGGCTGGCCCGCCGATCCGACGATGGACAAAATCCGGGCAATGTATCCGGTCGACGTTTCGGCTCAAAGGACGACGGCGGTTCTCGCTTACCGGACCGATTCACAACCTTGGCCGCTGAAATGGGAACGGTCCGGCGAAGAAGCGGAATTTCTGCGTCCGGCGGATACGGAAACGGAGTCCCGGGCGATCTGGAGCGAATTTCCCGGCTTTTATTCGTTCTTTCTCGTTCGCGGTTTGAAACCGACGGCGACGCTTTACGCGAAATCCTCCTCTCCGGACGCGGCGGGAACGACCGGCCAAGCGGCGTTGTTCGCGGAACAGTATTACGGGGCGGGCCGCGTCTTTTACGTCGGAAGCGGCGAAATCTGGCGGCTGCGGATGATCGACGACACGTATTTCGAGAAGATTTATACGAAACTGATCCGACACGTTTCTCAGGGGCGTTTACAGCAACGTTCCCAACGGGGTTCGCTTGCAGCGGACAAGAAGAAATATTCGCTCGGGTCCACGGCGACGATTCGCGCAACGGTTTACGACCCGCAGTTCAAGCCGCTCGTCGCGACCCAGGTCTTTCTCGATGTGATACCGCCCGACGCGAAAGTTCGGCGTATTCCTCTGGAAGTCGATCCGAACGTTCCCGGCTCATATTCCGGCTTCGTACCGCTGCTGCTCGAAGGAAACTGGACGCTGAAATTGCAGATTCCGGAAACCAGTGAAACTCTCACGGAAGTCGTCCAGGCGAGGATCAGCGATTTGGAAAGCGAAAACCCGAGCCGCAACGAACCGCTGCTGGAAGAAATCGCACAAAAAACCGACGGCGAGTATTTCGAAACGCCGTACCTCGCCGTCCCGCCGTCGACGGATACGGAAACGTCGCTCGTCGACCGTTTCGCGATCCGGTCGCAACAGTCCGTTCTTGACACCACGGCCGACGAAAAAACGAGGAAAGTCTTCCTCTACGTCCTCTGTTCGCTCCTGTGCGTCGAATGGACGC
The DNA here is from genome assembly GCA_031556015.1 of Thermoguttaceae bacterium. Lineage (GTDB taxonomy): Bacteria > Planctomycetota > Planctomycetia > Pirellulales > Thermoguttaceae > JAVBSX01. Next base: position 2,791 of record JAVBTU010000332.1, on the reverse strand, counting down.
TCCGACGCCTGATGCGATTGGCGTAATGCCTTCGCCGGAAATCACGTTTGTCGCAAAATCGCATCATTTCGGCGTATTTGTTTTGTTGCCAGGGACGCTTGCAAGAGATAAACTTAATGGGTTCGGGGTGAAGGTGGATACTCCCGGCTTAACACGCCGCCTGTATTTCCGGCGTCCTTCTTCACTCGGAATGGTTTCTCGAAATCGCGATCAACCGGACGCGAGACATTGTTTCGGGGACGGTCGTTCGACTTGGCCGGCGGCTTGCCGCCATCTGAATATCACGCCAATAATTTATTGCCGGATCACAAGGAAAATTCATGACAAATATCAGCACGATAAAAAACAATCTCAAGAGAGGCCCGAATCACGCAAGAGGTTTTACTCTCGTGGAGCTTCTCGTCGTTATTGCGATCATCGGGATTTTGATCGCTCTTTTGCTTCCCGCCGTTCAAGCGGCGCGTGAAGCGGCCAGACGGATGCAGTGTACCAACCAGCTCAAACAGATCACGCTGGCCCTACATAATTATCACGATGCGTGCAACTCGTTTCCCGCGGTCGGAGGAGATTATGGACAAAACAGTTGCGGTTACGCTTGGGCGAGCATTTTCGTCAACTTGCTTCCTTATGTGGAACAAACGGCTCGCGCGGAACTTTTCTCCTCGACGACGGACGGCTCTTACGCCTACAGCGGCATGTGGACGGCGACGACGCAGGACGGATGCCGCGGCCCGCTCCAAACGTTCCTTTGCCCTTCCGCTGGAACACAATTCAATTTCGTCAACGATCAGCAAGTCGCGGCGACGAATTACGTCGTTTCCTACGGCGATTCCAACATCGGAGCCCACGTTCTCGGAAAAGACGGAAGACGGGGTTTGGTCGGGGGACAAAAGGTTTACCGCTCGATGGGGAGCATCACCGACGGAACCTCCAACACGGCCGCGTTCAGCGAAACCCTGATCGGGACGAGCGGCACGGACACCAAGCTCGGTCGCGCGATCGCCGAAGTGCCGCCGACCGGAGTTCCGTGGATCGAAAACATCGGTGTTTGTGCGTCGAAGCGAGGTCCGAACAAGACGGTTCTGAGCGTCAGGGATACTTCCCCGGGCGGCCGCGGCTGTTCGTTCGCGATGGGATCCGCCCTGTACGTCGGATTCATGACGATTCTGCCCCCCAACAGTCCGCACTGCTGCGACTTCGGAGGCGGCCCGGTACACGACAGCGCTTCGCTGTACAGCGCGGCCAGCAATCACACCGGTGGTGTCAACTTGAGTTTGTGCGACGGGTCCGTCCGGTTCGTTTCCGATACCATCAACGCACTGACGACGGGAATTGATTTGTCGACGGTCGGCGATCCCGGGAAAGACGGAGCCGGCGGTATAAGTCCTTTCGGCGTTTGGGGGGCCTGCGGGTCGATCAACGGCGGCGAATCCACGTCACTCTAATTTTTTCTCGCACCCAATGATGAACAAACAACAAACGATTCGTTGCGCCGCTTTTTCGGCGGTGCTGGTACTTTTGTTTTCGGGGTGTCAAAAAGCGCCGTCGGGATTTCCCGACGTCGTTCCCTGCAGGATCAACGTCGTCAAGGACGGCGATCCGCTCCCGCAAACGACTGTAATTCTCGTTTCCGACTCTCCGAAAGAGTGGTTTTCTTCCGGGGAAACGGACGCTTCGGGAAAGACGGAAATCAATACGACGTTGAGTAATTTTTCACGATCCGGAGCGCCGGAGGGGCATTATAAAGTGACGCTGAACCAAATTCCTCAACTCAAGGAAACCAAGTCGCAGCAAGAATTGTTCGACATGCCGGCTTCGGAAAAGGCCGCTTATATCGCCAAACAGGAAAAGCTCATCCGGGAATCGCGGGCTTTTCCGTTGGAATTCGAGAGTCATGTCACCACGCCGATTGAAATCGATGTGAAAAAAGGGGAACCGACCCTGACGATCGACGTCGCTCAGTGGACGGAAAAGTAAAGGGAAAGAAATTTTCCTTTTTTCCTGTTGGTTTTTCGCCTGTTTCGGACACTTGTTGATATGTGGAGGAAACGGACTTGTCGGGAGCTTGTTTCATTCGCGCGACGAAACCGGGATGAGCGTTTTCGACGGACCATTGGGAGATTTCGATGAGTTGTTCGGCGTTGTATTGGTCGTTTAGGGCCGCAACGCCGGTGCTTGCTTCGATTGAGTACTCAGGATAGGCTTTCGCTCCGTGAGTTCACTGCGCTCAGAATAGCCTCATTATCTCACTCGGATATTTTCGACTTTTTCACTTTCTGGCGAAAGCCAAAATTCTTCGGACTCTCCGCGGGATAGTGAAAGTGAATAGGTCGAAACTCTTTTCACGATTTTATCCGATTTGTCGCCACAGGTCGAGAGTTGAAGGTTGATTCGCAATTTATGCTTTCTCGATCTTCTACTCTCTTTGTAGCAAAACAGATGGACTCATTCCAATAACAGACATCGTCCTGTATAATTCATAGCCCTGAAAGAATCCCACCTGAAAGAAAGATATGTTGAACACCGACCGACGAATATGCGATATTTTGGACCGTTCTCTGGCGGGGCACGCTCCGACGAAACCAGAGTGCGTCGAGCTTCTTTCCTTGCCGGAGCAGGGGCTGGAAGCATCACTTCTGCGAAGCGTCGCCAACGAAATCAGCCGGAAGCGATTCGGCAATCGGGCGATGCTGTTGGGACAAATCGGCATCGAAACATTTCCTTGCTGTGGATTCCGGTCGAAAACCGGGGAGAATTCCGGTCGCAATTCGTGGAAATGGGGCCGGGCGAA
>JAVBTU010000080.1:0-2935 GCA_031556015.1 Thermoguttaceae bacterium | reverse complement strand
CTCGGGCCGGGTCCGGATTCCGTACAGCGGGGACTCTACACCGCGATCATCGCCGGGTTTCTCATTGCGCTCTTCAGCGGCAGTCGGGTCCAGATCGGCGGGCCGACCGGCGCGTTTATCGTGATCGTTTTCGGAATCGTTCGCGAACAGGGAATCGAAGGACTCCTCGCCGCGACGGTGATCGCCGGCGTCATGCTGATCGTCATGGGAATGGTCGGGCTCGGCAAATTGATCCGGTACATTCCGTACCCGGTCACGCTCGGATTTACGTCCGGAATCGCCGTCGTGATCGCCGTGTCGCAAATGCAGATGTTCTTCGGTATCACCGTGTCCGGCGAGAAAACACCCGCGGAAACGATCGGCAAAATCCGGGTTTTGATTCAAAACGCGAACACCGTCAACGCCTGGGCTTTTGCGATCGCGATGCTTTCGATGCTGCTCGTGTTCGTGACGCCGAAAGTGTCGAAGAAAATCCCCGGCTCGCTCGTTGCCGTCGTGTTGTTTACACTCTGCGTTGCCTGTTTCAAAATTCCCGTGGACACGATCGGACAAGCGGTCGGCCAGGAGCCGGTTTCGCTCAAAATGGGCTTTCCCGAGTTTCACGTTCCCGATTTTCTGGCATTGGACATCCAAGCGGTGTTTCGTGCCGCCTTGACGATCGCGATGCTTGGTGCCATCGAATCGCTCCTGTCCGCCGTCGTCGCCGACAGCATGACCGGGACGAAACACCGGTCCAACACGGAGTTGATCGCCCAGGGAATCGCGAACGTCGTGACGCCGCTTTTCGGCGGCATTCCGTCGACCGGCGCGATCGCCCGGACCGCCGTGAATATCCGCAACGGCGGCACCACGCCGATCGCGGGATTGGTTCACGCGGTCGTTTTGCTGTTGATCGTCTTGTGCTTCGGAAAATTCGCGGAGAAGATACCCATGCCGGTTTTGGCGGGCATACTGATTGCCGTCGCGATTAACATGAGCCAATACTCCGTCTTTGTCCGGATGTTCCGCGCCCCGAAAAGCGACTGGTCCGTGATGCTCGCGACGTTCCTGCTCACGGTGCTGCTCGATTTGACGATCGCGATTCCCGCCGGTTTGATTATTGCTTCGTTCCTGTTCATGCACCGAATGGAAAAGCTGTTCGTCATGGGAAACATCTCGAACAAACTCACCTCGATCGGCGACGACGACCCGATGGAAGACCGCTCCGCGCTGCAACTGTTCGACATGCCCGAGGGGGTTCGCGCTTATGACGTCAAAGGCCCGTTTTTCTTCGGCACGGCGGGAAAATTTCAGGATTCCATCGACGACGAGAATATTCGTGTCATTATACTGCGGATGAGGCGGGTTCCTTCGATGGACGCGAGCGGCCTGAACGTGCTGGAAGAACTTCTGGTCCGCGCCAACCAGGGGAAGACGACCGTGCTTTTCGCGGCTCTTCGTGCGGAACCGCTTCGGGTGATCCGCCGGTTCGGTTTGATGGAGGAAATCGGCGAAGAAAACGTCCTGCCGACGATGGTGGACGCCATTCTTTATGCCGCGCAAATCGTCGAACATGAAAACGAAGCCGGGCACACGCAGCTTCAAATGAAAACCCAATCGGGAATATTCATGATACCGGACCGGTGAAAACGCCGCCGACCCGAACGCCGACGAAACGTCCATTGCTCCAGCAATCAAAACAGCCGACCCTGCCAGGGTTTATCGAGCGGTTTGGCGTTGAAACCGAGGTCGTGCAATCGATCGACGAACGAGTCGGGGCCATGAGTGCAGTACACGGTTTTCGGAGCGACCAGCTCGACCATCCGGATCAGGTCGTCGTAATCGGCATGGTCCGAAATCGGAAACGCGAAGTCGACGCCGAAACGATATTTCGCGCTTTTCTCGATCGCCCAACCGGTTACGGCGAACGTGATCGGCTCCGTTTCCGTCTCGAAAAGCCCGACGCGCGGCGGAACGAGCAGGACGCGGTCGTGTTTGGCGATTCGGTGGTTAAACACAACGACGTCCCCCAGCTCGACTCCACACGCCTGATAAACCCGGCTCACCTCGAAAATACCGGGATGTTGTCGCACCGGAATCCCGGCGTCGGTCAGGATTTTCGTAAGCTCCTGACTTTTGCCGAGCGTGTACGCATATACGACGGGCGTGCGCTGCTGCTGGAAGGTCCGGCGGATTTCCTCCAGAAAATCCCGAATCGTTTCCTCCCGGGGCGGCAAACGATGCTTCGGCGTTCCGAACGTGCATTCCATGATAAGCGAATCGGCGTGGACGGGAACGACCTGCTCCGAAGTCGCCGACGGCCCGAGCTTGAAATCGCCGGTGTAAAGGAGCGATTCGCCGGTTTCCTCATCGACGGCGTGCAGCATCGCGCTGCCGAGAATGTGACCCGCCGGGTAGGTCGTCAATTTCAGGCCGCCCCAGGAAATCGGTTTGCCGTACGGCATTTTTTGAAATCGCAACGGGCTTTTGCGTTTGAGCCGAAGTTCGCAAATCGCCGCGGTTTCCGGCGTACAGAGCGTGATTTCATGCCGCGCGAGATGGTCCGAATGCGCATGAGAAACGAAGCCGCAAGGCTGTCGACGAGTAAAATCAACCGCGACGTCCCCTTTCACCAATCTCAATCCGTTGTCCCAGATAAACATGATCGCTCCTCCTGAAGAGCCGCAGGTGAGGTCGCCGGTGAGTGATTCTTCCGGCCGACGGAACTTACGGATCACCGTGAGACGTTCCGCAAGCTACGCTGCGCTTCACGTGCGGCTCTTCTATACTACAAACGGTTTGAAAAAGCCCTTTTAATCGTTGTCATTCTGAACGAAGTGTACTCACGTAGTGAAGAATCTGGTGTATCCGGCCAACACGCACGGCATCACGGGCGCGGCTTGAAACCAGATTCTTCGGAGTACCTCAGAATGACATCGCTTTCGCCGAAACGGGG
>JAVBTU010000550.1:0-2755 GCA_031556015.1 Thermoguttaceae bacterium | reverse complement strand
CCTGGCCTCAAGTGAAAAGAGTTACGAAGACGCCTCGGAACTCCGGTACCAGATTCACGACCTGTAGACGCTCGACCAGCGCGGCGAAATCGACACGCACGTTCATCCGGAAGTGTTCCAGATCGATCCGCGCAAAGGGGTGCTGGGTTTGCAGAAAGTGCTCAAACTTCCCGAGATACCACGGATCATCGAAGGGGTCGATATCGCGCATCTTTCCGGCACGGATACGGTCGCCAGTCTCGTTCATTTCATCGACGGTTTGCCGTTCAAGCCGGGCTACAGGCATTACAAAATTCGCAACGTGCAGGGGGTGGACGATTTCGCTTCGATCGCCGAAGTGGTGTCCCGACGTTTTTCGCACGTGGAGGCCGGAGCGAAGCCGCCGCCGGACAGTTTGCTCATCGACGGCGGCAAAGGGCAACTCAATGCCGCGAGGAGCGTTTTGGAACACACGCCGAACAGACCGAAGTTCGTTTTATCGCTGGCAAAAAAAGAAGAGGAAATTTTCCTGCCCGATCGAGAGGAACCGTTGGTCCTGAGCCGCCACTCGTTCGCCTTGCGACTGCTCCAATACGTTCGCGACGAAGCCCACCGCTTTGCACAACACTATCATCACGTTTTGCGCAAAAAAACGACGTTTCAATGAGGAAAATGTGTCCCATTGACCTGGAAGTCGTAAAAAACATACGGCGCGGCCTCGTCGCCGCGGTTCCCTCAAAAGTTGGCTCAGTGTCAATACCGGTCCGATGTTCGGGTCCAATGGACTCCGCTCGGTTTTTTCCTTCTCCAATTGATTTTGAACAAATACCATGAAAACATCCTTCCTCCTTTCGTTGACGACATTGGGAATATTATTTCTCGTTGTCGCGGTTAATGCCCAAACGGGCTCCGGCTCCCATGGCGGCGTTTGGCACACGAAAATCGGCGACGTCGATTTTTACACGATCCTGGACGATGTCGGTGAGATGGACAACGGCGTTCTCCTCGCCGACGACAAAGCCGCACTGGAGCGTCTCTGTCCGACCGGCGCGACGGAGAGCGCTTATGCCGTTTTCGTCGTCAAAAAAGGAGACGATATCGTATTGATCGATACCGGAATGGGACGAAAAATGCTCCCACGCCTGCAAACCATCGGTATCGCACCGAAAGACGTGAAGCACATCCTCCTGACGCACTCGCACGGCGACCACGTCGGCGGTCTCGTCAAGGACGACCAAAGGGTCTTTCCCGAGGCGACCCTCTGGATCGACGCCGATGAATTGTCGTTCTGGAAATCCGCCCGGGGCAAAGCGCTTTGCGAGCAATGCGAAAAACTGTACGGCGAAATGAAAATCCTGACGCCCGACGAAAAAACCGCGACGATCATTCCCGAGTTGGTTTCCGTTCCGCTTCACGGTCATACCCCGGGCCAGACCGGATTCCTTCTTGATTCCGACGGCCGAAAACTGCTCGTCCTCGGCGACCTGCTGCATCACGGAGCCGTGCAGTTCGCAAGGCCGGACATCAGTGTCCGATTCGACGACGATCCGAAACACGCCGCCCAAACGCGACGCGAGACGCTCCAGCGGGCCGCCGACGAACAACTGCTCGTCGCCGTCAGTCATCTCCCGTATCCGTCCGTCGGAACCGTGAAAGTCGATGGAGACGGTTTTCGTTACACTCCGATCGTCGAGGAACCGGAGCCCGGCAAGCAGGTTGCGCAAACGATCGATTTGCCCGCCGTGCCGAAATCGAGTCGACAGCCCCGGCGGACCCAGGCGGAGCGCGACGCCGAAAAGGCGAGACGCGACGCTTTGACGCAGGAGCAACGTGACTCCGAAGACAAGGAACGACGCCTCAAATCGTTCGAGGAAATGCGCAACCCGAAACCGCTCAGCGAAACGGAAACGCAGACGGTTTCCTATCTGCTCTACCTGCCGAAAGATTATGAAACGAAAACCGGGAAACAATGGCCGCTGATGCTCTTTTTACACGGCAGCGGCGAACGCGGCTCCGATGTCGAAAAGGTGAAGGTTCATGGGCCGCCGAAACTGCTGAGCGATCCGGAAAAAGCGAAGGACTGGCCGTTCATCACGGTTTCGCCGCAGTGTCCCGACGATTATTCCTGGACGCCGCTCCAATTGGGCAAGTTGCTCGACGAATTGGAGAGCCGCTACGCGATCGACAAAAGTCGCGTTGACGTGACCGGATTGAGCATGGGCGGCTTCGGGACCTGGGGGCTGCTTTACACGTTCCCGGATCGCTTTGCCGCCGGCGTGCCGATCTGCGGCGGGTTCAACCCCGACGGTGCGGAAGCTTTCGTCGACATTCCGATGCGGGTGTTTCACGGTGCCAAGGATCAGGCCGTCAAGGTCGAAATGAGCGTCAATATGGTCGATGCGATCAAGGAAAAAGGCGGAAAACGAATCGAGTTGACCGTTTATCCCGATCTGGAACACGATTCCTGGACCGTCACCTACGACAATCCGGAGCTTTACCGCTGGTTGCTGGAGCAAAGAAAAGCAAAATGACGCCGTAGGAGGGAGCGTCATAAAATGGGTAAAATGGCCGACAAAGAATGTTGAACTGGGAGGAATTTCGATCAGAAAAGATGGTCCCCTCGCCCCCGGTATTCCAAAGGTATCTACGCAACTTTTTCGGCGGATTTCCAGCCCCAACGGGGCGCAAGAACTTAGCCGGGGGTGATTCGTCGCCTCGCAGAGCGACGGATTACCCCCGGATCACGATCCCCAAAATAAATCGCACCCCAACGGGG
>JAVBTU010000483.1:0-6934 GCA_031556015.1 Thermoguttaceae bacterium | reverse complement strand
GGGCCGACCGGGTATGCCGTCGCGGGACAACCGCTCGTACCAAAGGCATTGGCAGAGCAGGAAATAATTGTTCGCGATTTCCGAATCCCAACCCGTCGCGACCCGGTCCGCGGAAACTTTTTGTTCGGCACGGTCCAGGGTCGCGGTGAAATCGCCTTCGTTTTCCGTCCGAACGACGAGATACCATCGCTCTTTCCGAGGCGGAAAAAGTTTGCTGGAAATACCAATGTCGCCTGACACCCCGGTTCTGAGATAGTTGCGCGTTTCCCAGAAGGACGGGTTGAATACGAACGCCTTCCCTTCGATGTCCAGTTCGGCTTTGTTGATCGACGACAGACTTTCGCCGAACGAAATGAACTTGACATTACCGTTGAGTACCTCGAAGGGAACGAAGTAGTAATGGGCTTCTTTTTCCGCCAAAACAGGCGTCGCCGCGAAACAAAAAAGCAAAAAAATCAAAAATCTCATGGCGGTCTCCTGAAGAAAGTGGATGGAACACCTTCATCACAGGGCGGCAGGGCCGCCGGCCAAAACGAGGTGCGAGCCGCACTGGCACTGCCGCTCGGATAAGTGTTCGCTCCCGTTGGTCGCTTACATCGTAAAAAATTCACGATGTTCAATGCCAGTAATTATAGAGACCCGCCCGTGGGATTTCCAGTGACGACGATATTTGGTGACTCGGATCACTTCGCCCGGGGATGCGCTTTTTCGTAGACTTCCAGCAGACCGGCCGTACTCAAGTGGGTATAAATTTGCGTCGTAATAAGACTTTTATGTCCGAGCAACTCCTGGACGCTCCGAATGTCCGCCCCCCGGTCGAGCAGGTGCGTCGCGAAAGAATGTCGCAACGTGTGCGGCGTCGTCCTGCGGTCCAATCCGGTGATCTTGAGGTATTTTTCCAGCATCCGCCCGACGCTTCGCGTGGAGAGCCGTCCGGCGAATTTGTTCAAAAAGAGCGGCATTTCCGGCGAATCCTTGATGCGGTACTTGCTCCGGTCGATCATCTCCTTTCGCAGTGGGAACCAAAGGGCAAGCGCTTTTCTCGCGAACGAACCGATCGGGGCGAATCGCTCTTTTTTTCCCTTGCCGCGGACGCGGACCAAACCGTGATCCGGATCAAGATCGCCGAGATTCATGCCGACCAGTTCGCCGACGCGGACCCCGGTGGAATACATCGTTTCCAGAATCGCACGGTCGCGAATGCCCAGCAGATCGGCCGACGGCGGCGCATCGAGCAGTTTTTCGATTTCCTGCGTCGAAAGAAAATAGGGGAGCGAGCGTCCTCCGCGCGGATTACGGAGCGGCTTGGCGGGATTCTCCCGGACCCAACCTTCGCGCAGTCCGAACCGGAAAAAGCTGCGAAGCGACGCCAAACGTCGGGAAATCGTCGCCTTGGCGTACCCCGCTTCGTGCATCGCGGCAACATAACCGCGAAGCTCCAGCGTCGTAATCTCCGCCGGGGCCGGACAACGACCGTGGTGCGCATCGGTCATATAATCGATGATCGCTTCGAAATCCTCGGCGTAACTCTTCACCGTCAGATTCGAGGCGTTTTTTTCGACTTGGAGAAATTTGAGAAACCGTCCGACGGATTGTCGCATGAACGTGGTCCGTTACTTGAGGATTCCCGGTTGGAACTGTTCGGCGGTCCAAAGTTCGAGCAAAGCCGTTTCCGGTTGATCCGCCCCGTAAAGCGACTGCTGCCAGGGGACCGTGTAAACCAGGAGCATTCCGGTGTTCACTTCGGCGACGTAAACGACCGATTTGGCGACTCGCCAGAGCGAAGCACCGCGTTTTTCCGTATCGATTTCACCGGTCACCATCGTATATTGCGGTGCGACCGAAAGGGGCGTGGTCACGTTTTTCTGCCGCAACACTTCGGCGAGATCGCTGTTGAGATTGCGCTCGTACAATCCTTGAAATTTTCCATCTTTGCGGGAAAGAACTCCCGCGGAAAGCCGACCGGTCAACTGGTCGAGACAGTAAACGGCTTCGACGTCCGGCGCGACGTATCCGGTCGCGAGAACGAGTCGCCCGGACCGATCCGAGGCTGCCGCCTGGATTCCCTGCTCCGGAATCGGGGTTCGTCCCCAAAACATTCCGAGCAAGACGACCGCGACCAGAAGCCAACCGAATCCGAACGAGATGATTCCTTTCATTTTTTTCCGTCTTCAAAAATTGGAGGCGAAACGAGTTTTAACGTTTGCCTTTTTGACCTTTATGGGGTGGAGTGGAAATATTCGCCCAAGAGTAATCCTTTTTCGAATTCGAGTCCAGAGCAAAATCTTTATTTTTCCATGAAGAAGCATGAGACCGTTCGCGGGGCCCCCCCAATACGCGTTTATTTCGAGCGCGGCTGCGGTTTTCCGTCGGCGTAATCGTACAGCGTTTCCCAGTAGAGTCGGTCGGTTTGGTACGTATCCACGGGGGTCGAATAATCGTGGTCCGGCGGGAGGACGCCGAATCGGATCATCTCGCGGACATACGACGGGTGCGGAACGAACGGGCGCTGCGTGAATCGGTTGCGTTCCTCCTGGATGTACCGTTCCGCCCGTCGGATTCCGCCGAGGATCGCCTGGTAATCGGGATCACTTGCGTCGGCGAACACGGCTTGACCGCAACGCTGCTTTCCGCCGGCGGTCTCGGCGAGCGGAGCGGTCAGGATCTTCGATTTTTCCGGAAACGTCATATTAAAGATCCACTGCGGCGAATAACCGGCGGCGAGACTCGAAATCGTTTCCGGAATCGCGGGCCGGTTCTCTTTATCATGACATTCCGTACAACGGCGGGAAATCGCTTCGCTCATCCGTTGCGTTTCCGGCCAGTCGAGATCGAAGTGTTCGTATCCGAAATTGTAATGATACCCGACCGTTCCGAGATAATTCGCGGCGTACGTTCCCGCGAAATTCGCACCGGTTTCGATCCAATAACGAAGCGTCTTCACTTCGCCCGGGGAAAGTTCGACTCCGGCATGTTTCTCTTCGATCAGGCGGAGCAGCGTGCTGCTTTTCGTTCCGATTTCGTACGGCTGGAAGTCGCTTTGCGCCCGGTTGCGATTGTCCCCGACCATTTTTCGCAGCGAAAGCGTGAGGTATCCCGTCTGGAATCGCGGCGTCCAATCGGAACACAGATCGACGTTTCCGTCGGCGCGATCGCGATGATGGCAGGCGACGCAATGCTTGTCGAGGATCGGTTGGATGTCCCGGGGATAATCGAACAGGTCCGGAACGCCCGCGACGGGTTGGGGGAACGATGCTTTTTTCTTCATCACGTCGAAAACCGCGTGGGCCAAGGGACCGACGTGATCGGTCTTGTTCTCCGGCGATTCGGTGCGCGATTCGTGACACCCGATGCACGTCGCCGTTTCGCCGGGCATCACGGTCGTGAAGCTGTGCATTCGTTTGACGGAGTCGCCGTTGGCGTCACGGGCGACGAACAGGTAATTTCGCAGCGCGGGCAGTTCCATGTAGGCCGCCCCGTCCGGCGTCACGGGCACGGTCCCGACGATCCGGGTCAACGCGAATGTCCCGTACGAGGAAACATATTCCATGCCGCCGTTGTAATGAATCGGAGCCGGGAGCGGTTCCAAGACGAGCAGGTCCTTGATCGTCCCGCGAGGCAGATCGCCCAAACGACGCCCTTTGTAAATGTCGGCCAGGGCGAGGAAACCGGTCGCTTGCGACGAATCCGTCTGGTCGGCGATCACGGCTTCACGGGGACGCGGTATCACCGGACGCGGTTCGCCGATCCAGAAGCCCTGCGAGGAAAGCTCTTCCGGCAATTTGAAAAACGCTTGTGTAGAACCGTTGTCGTCGATCAGATGCAGTTCATCCTGGGACGCGGCCATGAACGCGGTTTCGGAAAACGCCCACGGATCGCAGTGGTTGTCCAAACGCGTGATTTCGATCGCGCTGTTCGGATCGTCCGGACCGTTGCGGGGATCGACGATCGCGATTTTGCCGTAATGTTCCCGAATGCCGTGTCCCGGTGAAAAGCACGCGACGATTTTCGGCGAATTCGGAATCGGCTTCGGCGCGAGCATCACTTTCCCGGGCAGCAGATTGCCGTAAAACACCATCTGCTTGGTTCCGTCGGGGTTCATCGTCCAAAGATGGTGGTAATCCATTTGCGAACGGTCGATGTACTCCCAACGCATGTACACGATCCGACCGTCCGGAAGCGGCCAAGGGGTGTTGTCCTGGTCGTTGTTCGAGGAAACCGGGCGGAGACTTTCCCCGTTGGGACCGCAGCGATGCAGCGTTGCAACCGGCGAAGCGGCGCATTGTACCCCGCGTTTCGACCGCGTGGAGCAGAAAAGAATGTCGCCGCTCGCCGTATAAGTTGGCTCGATATCGTCCCAATCGCCGTATGTCAATTGCCGCAAACCGCTGCCGTCGATGTTGATCTCGTAAAGATTATAGTGTCGTTTTCCTGCCGGAAGGTACGAAAAAACGATTTTTTCGGCGTCGTAGTGAACCTGCGGATCGCGGATATTTCCGTGCGGGTCCTGAAAGATCGGCTTCATATCCCGGGAGTCCAGGTCGTAGAGAAAAAGTCCGCCGCCGCTGCCGAGCGGGAAAGGAAAATCGTTCGCGTCGTCGGCGTAATAGCCGAAGTTGGAGTACCAGTGCGGATCGGTCCCCGGCTTGCGGAGGGCGAAAACGATTTGCTTGACGTCTTTCATCGGTCCGGCCCGGAATTCCGTGAGAAGATCCGGAATCGGCAACTGGGCGGGAACCTCCGGCTTTTCGCGGAGCATCAGGTAATCGTAGAGATAAAAGCTGCCGTCTTCCAGGGTGATCGAAAGGACGTTTTTCCCCTCTTTTACGGCGTCGGGAGGAATCGTGATGATCAAGTGTTCGAAAATGCCGACTTCCGATTGCGGTTTGTAGGCGTAATCGTTCCACGTCGTCGGCTGTCGCACCGGTTCCGCGGCGACGTCGTTGACGGCGACTTTTATGAGCGACGGCTCCAAATGGCTGACGAAACAGAAACCGATCACGAAGTAGAGTTCGCGATCATAGGATTTCGGCGAATCGAACTCGATTTCCGTTGTGAACGTTTTTCCGGCGGCGCCGAAATCGCGGGAACTCGGGTGGTTCGGAATCCAGTCGGCGTCCTTATTCTTGCCGACGACATGCCGGTAAACGACGCCGTTGGGATGTTGCGGATTAAGCCAATCGGTCCAGCCGCCGAATTCCCACGAAACGGCGTCCGGCCGTCCTATTTGAAACAAAACGTCCGGCGCGGACGGCTGAGCGCCGTAAGCGATTGCCGAAAACGCGAAAAAAAGTGCCAGGGAAAACAATGTAGGAATGTTTCGCATGCCCGGATTATATCGTATCCCTAGCGAAAATGAAAGAAAGAGCCGCTTGAGAGATCGTGTCGGATTGCGTATCTCCGACTCCTCATCCTCTCCTTGCAAAAAAAACGGTCGCGGGGGACAATCATCGTGTATACTATCTTCACCCCGGGAGGATGAATCGTGCGGTTTCGGTATCGCAGTCCACTTTTTCCTCATAACCCCAACACGAATCGGGCATGAATCAAGTCGAAAATTACCGCCTCAAACTAGGATCGTCCGAGTATTTGCCGATCGTCGTCGGAGGAATGGGGGTCGATGTTTCCACCTCCGAAATGGTCCTCGAAGTCGTTCGACTCGGCGGAGTCGCTCACCTGTCCGACGCGATGGTTCCCGCCGTTTGCGATAAAAACTTCGGAACCCACTTAGTCGAAACGAAAGTGGATAAATACAATCGTCTTTTCCGAGAATCGCCCGAAAGTCCGCCGATTCCGCTTTACGATCTGGAAGAACTCCGCGCAGCCCAAACGCGTTATGTTTCCAACACGGTCGATAAAAAGAAGGGGCCCGGCGCCATTTTTCTCAACTGCATGGAAAAAGTTCTCATGGGTGCCCCGATGGAGACCATGGGCGTACGGCTCAACGCCGCTTTGGACGCCGGAATCGACGGAATCACATTTTCCGCCGGGCTGCACAACTATTCGGTTCGCTTGATCGAAAAGCACCCTCGATTCCGGGACGTCAAACTCGGGATCGTCGTTTCCAGTTGGCGGGCTTTGCGGATTTTTCTGCGAACGACATCGCGGTTTGACCGGATTCCCGATTACGTCGTCGTCGAAGGACCGCTCGCGGGGGGACACCTCGGGTTCGGGCCGGATTGGGAAACGCAAAAGCTCGATGAAATTTACGACGAAGTTCTCACCAACATCCGTAAGGAGAATCTCGATATCGCGGTGATCCCCGCCGGCGGAATTTTCAACGCGGAAGATACGCTCCGCTTTTTGGAGAAGGGGGCCGCCGGCGTCCAGGTCGCGACCCGATTCGCGATTACCGAAGAGAGCGGTTTTCCCGAATCCACGAAACAGATCTATTGCAACGCCGAGAACGACGATATTCTCGTCGCGTCCGTTTCGCCGACCGGTTATCCGATTCGACTCCTCAAATCGTCCCCGTGTCTCGGTTCCAATTTGCCGCCGCAATGTATTCCGCTCGGCTACGCGATGGACGCTCAAGGGGGCTGCACGTATGCCGAAGCGTACAAAGCGACGGAAAACGCGCCGACCGGCGGAAAACTGCCGGTCTGGGATAAGACCTGTTTGTGCCACCATATCGGTCGCTATCGCGTCTACACTTGCGGCACCAACGTCGTCCGGCTCAAAGACACCCTGAAAAAACGCCCCGACGGAACCTGGCAACTCCCCACAACCGAACAAGTCTTCAAAGAATACTTGGGGAAATGAGAAATGGGAAATGAGAAAAGGGAAATGGGAAATGGGAAATGGGAAATGGGAAATGGGAAATGGGAAATGGGAAATGGGAAATGGGAAATGGGAAATGGGAAATGGGAAATGGGCGGACCCGGCCCCTTCTCTCCTTCCCCCCTTCTACCTTTTCCCCTCAATTCGTAATTAG
>JAVBTU010000443.1:0-9475 GCA_031556015.1 Thermoguttaceae bacterium | reverse complement strand
CGGCGACGACAACCCGACGATCAGCGAAGCGGGCAACGATTTCCTGATCGGACACCTCGACGGAGCGGACTGCCAGTTTTTGACGCTCTCGGAATTCCCCGGCGACTTCCGGATTATGCTCAAGTGCAAAAAATGGGCCCGCGTCCCGTGGTATGACGCCGTGAATCACACGCGTTTCAGTTTACACGGCGTCGGTTACGACAGCCGCTACGCCGCCAATCGCGGCTACGACCTGCACGGTTATTCGAGCGACGACATGATTTCCGCCGAAATTCTGACCGGACATCCCGGACAAGTCGGTTGGAACACATCGCTGCGGGATACCGTTAGAAAATACTGGCTCACGCAACCGATTATTCGAGAATTGGCGGATAAGGAGATCACGGATTTCGAATTCGCGGAAAACGAATCCTATGAAATCGATATTCACAAACAGAAAATCGAGTGGTCCGACGGAAGTAAAAAATACGCTGTTTCCGTTAACTTGGGAAAAGAAGACTGGAATGAGAGCGTTGATTTCAATATCCCCCAATACGGTTTTATGGCAAATACGTCAATCGAACACCAGACAGCCGACTTGGACCAGGAAGAGCGTGAAAAGGTCATTCATGACGATATGGTAAAGCATTTTAAGGAGCCTAACGCAGGCGCTTTACTGCTGCGTGGTGCCGACGGTCAAATTTGCGAAATAGCCTCGGAGATGGATCTCTCGAAATTCGACTTGGACGAATCCTGCAAAATGTCCACGTTCGTCAATCCTCGAAATGTGGTGTCGCGAAACTATCTGCCGACGATTCCGATTGGTAAAGATTTTAAATACCTCGGCGACAACAAATTTCAAATAGACGTGCATTGGAAACTGTTTCGTTCGATGAAAGATCGCAAGGACGTCAAGGATTACGCTTACTTTTTACACTTGGAAGAACCGCAATACGCGTGGTTCCACAAGCCGAAACTGGTTTCCGTTTCCGGGGGACAGCCGCCGGTTCCCGTGAGCCAGTGGGACAAGGACCAAGTGATTCCGACCGGCGAAATTACCCTCGCGGACGACATCGCCCCGGGAACGTATAACGTGCTGGTCGGTCTTTGGGACGAAAAGGGGGACAAACAGCGTGCGTCGATTCTCGGTTTGACGCCGGACAATTCCCGTGTCAAACTCGGACGGCTGTCGATTGAAAAGAAAGCGGACAAAATCACGAACATGTCGTTCGAGCCGGAAAAAGAAGACGCTCCGGAGCTTTTTGAACGGTTGTTGCCGAATGTGAATCCGGCCGGTTTCGTGAACATGTCCGATGTTATTCAACCCTTAGCTTACCGAATGGAAATAGATGCCAAGGGCGATGACGCCGTGATGGCAATTACTCCGCTTCCAGGCGAACCGGCTTCGGAAATCACGCTCCACAGCGGCAAGCCGAGATTGATCCGAGCCGTGGACCGAACCGGCAAAACGATCCGCGAAGTGCCGTTCGAATGCGTCGGCGATACGCTGAAATTCACAACGCTAGCGGGAGAGTTTTCGTATGTGATTGGTATGTGATTTTTTACGCTCGCTTACGCTTCCCGCTCTGTTTTTTAACGACGACGCCCGTTAGCGCCGGGGCTTGCCCCGGGCTGGAGCGGAGCGATGATGAAAATTACTTTCTTTTTTGAAATATGGATAACACCTTCTCTTATTCGTGCGGTTTCATCATGTCGATGCGTTCGTTTTTGACGCTGCTGCTCGTTTTCTGTCCGCTGCACGTTTCGTTTTCGGCGACGAATATGTCCCGGGCGGTCGGCGAAGCCCTGCTCCGGATGCAGAACCCGGAAAAACAAGGGGACGCCCGGCAAGAGTTTCGGACGTTGTGCGAGACCGTAGCGGAATCGCAACGGGAAGAAACGGAAAAGGTTCTCCTCGCCGCGCTGAACGATGCGAAGAACAAAGGCGCGTTCCCTTGGATCGTGCGGATGCTCGGACAAATCGGTTCGGAAGAGTGCGTGCCGACGCTTGCGAAAATGCTGCAAACGACCGACGGCGCTCTGTGGGACGAGATCGTCGCCGCTCTTGCCCGAATTCCGGACGAATCGGCGGGATATGCTCTTCGCAACGCGTTGCCGCAGATGAAATCCAGCTCGGAGAAAATCGCAATTCTCTCCGCCCTGGGATTCCGCGCGGAGCCGGCCAGCATCGAATGCATTGTTCGCGAAATCGCCGGGATTGATCAGGAAATCGCGCTGGAAGCACTCCAGGAAAACCGGATTCCGCCCCATCTTCGCAAAGCTTACGAGCAGACGCCGGAAAAAATTCTCCTGGAAAAGAAGAAAAAAGTGAACCTCGCCGCGATCCGGGCGCTCGGAAAAATCGGGACCGAAGAAGCCGCGGACGAGTTGAAAGCGATGCGGCTTTCCGCTTTGCCCCCGACGAAAATGAATTACGGACCGCCGCTGATCGAATGCGCCGGAAAAATATTGCAACAGGGAAGCGTAACGGAGGCGCTGTCACTTTTTCAATCCCTGCAATTGTCCGAGGAATCGTCCGGGACCCGATGCGCCGCGATCCACGGAATGCTACAAATCGCGACTTCACCGGACGATCTTCAATTCCTGCTCTTCTGCCTCGGTCGCGCGGATCAGGATCCTCTTTTGCGGGATGTGTGTCTCGGTTTTCTCTGGAATTTCGACGGAAAAATCGGTCAATTGATCGGTCCGTCCCAAACCGGCGAGGAAAAACCGTCCGGGAAAAAGTATTCAGAAGAGGAACAAATCGCACGATTTCAAAAGATTTCTCCGGACATTCAGGCTTCGATCCTCAAAATATGCGGCGTCAAACGGGACGAAACCGCGATGCCGCTGATCCGATACGGGATGAAAAGCGACGATCCGGCGCTGCGAGCAGCCGCTTACGGCGCCCTCGCGGGCGCCGGCGGGGCGGAAACGGATTCGCTCACTCTACTGCTGCAAAAACTGGCCGAAGAAACGGTTGCCGCTCAGCCCGGCCCGTTGGAAATCGCGATCGTCGAAGGACTGAAACGCACCCTGATCGACGGCGCCGACGAGCAAATCGCGACCGCCGCTGAAACCGCCGCGACGGTCCGGCTGAAAAACTCGCTTCTGGAAATCGCGGGGTCGCGGCAATTGTATTCCTATCTCCCGCTCTTTCTTCGGGAAATGTCCGATGAAAACGCGTCGACACGGGAGATCGCCGTACAGGGGTATGCCGCAATCGCGAAATTCGAGGACCTGACCACGATCGCAACCGCGATCCTCCAGAGTCCAAAAGGGGAAGGGCGAACCGCCTTGGAGCGGGCCGCCGTTCGGATTTGCGAGCGGAACCCGAACAAAGAGGAGCGGGTCGTTCCGATTCTCGATCTTTACGCGAAAACGGACGAAAAGAACCGCGAGACGTTGCTCGGACTCCTCGGGCGGCTCGGCGGACAACATGCATTCGACGTCGTTCTCAAAGCGATGCGGGAAGGGGCTCCGACGGCGAAAGAAGCCGCGTTTCACGCCCTGTGCAACTGGCCGGACGTTTGTGCAATGGACGAACTGTACCGCTTGGCGACCAAGTTGGTCAACAAACAGTTGGCTTCCGATGCGCTTCGGGGATACATGCGGATCGTCGCATTGCCGAGTCAACGTTCCGGCGCGGAATCGATCGCCCTTTTCGAAAAAGCAACGCCGCTCGCGGACACGCCGGAACTGCAGAACGAACTGCTCCGCCGGGTCGCGACGGTTCGTTCGGTTGAAGCCCTCGATTTCGTTCTCCCGTACTTGGAAAAGCCGGAAAACCGCGACGCGGCGTACCGTGCCGTCTTGGAATTGGCAAGAGACGACGCCTTTCACGCCGCTCATCGCATGAAATTCAACCCGCTTTTAGAGACCATCCTCCGCAACGCGGACACCGGCGACCTGTCGGAACAGGCGAGGCGATTACTGGACCGCAGGTAAATCTTTCGCTGGAAAATATACGGCATGTTCATGATTAACGTATCGACCATGCCATGCTGAGGTACTCCGAAGCATCTGGTTTCCAAGCCGATACGCTTTGGTTTTCGGGAGCGAGAACGCAATGAAACCAGATTCTTCGCAGGCTCAGAATGACATTTGAGCCGCATATTTCGAATGGAAGCTTCCGGACAATCGCTTACTCCGTGGGCGGTTCCGATTCCTTTTGCGGCTCCGTTTCCGGCTGGGCTTGCTGTTCCCCTTTCGGTTTCCGGTACCATTTGCCGCGCAGCCAGTCGACGAGCATTTCGATTTCTTTCTCGCTCATCAGGGAATCCTTCTCCGACAGGTAATACGACGGCATCCGGTCGTTTCTCCCGCCGTAGAACCGGTCGTCCGCCGGGTTCTTGATGAAATCGATCATCCAGCGCCGCGACATGTAGCCGGTCAAGTCAGGGCCGTCGGTCGTTTTGCCGATTTTGTCGATGTCGTAAAATCGGTGACAACTGATCAGACAGCCGAAATCGTCGTCGAGCAGGACCAGCGTGTCTTCCAGGTCGTCGAATCCTTCGATCGATATCGCTCGCTTGTCGTCGAGTACGAAATTTCTCGGCTCGTCCAGTGCCGCTTCAGCGACGAGAATATCGATCATTTTTTTCACGCCCTTCGGCGCCAGTTCCAGCTCTTCCATTCGGGCCGGGAGCGTCCTCGCATAATCATACATTTTTCCATGGAAGCTCTCTCTGTCTTGCCCAGGCAGCAGGTTGAACGCGGTTTTTCCGAACACATCGTCCGATTTGAGCATGTCGAAATCGAAATATCCAACCATCCACTCCGCCCGAAGCGGCTTGTACAGATTCGGGGCGCTCGGGTTGTCGCACGGAATCGGCGGGAAATCCGGGTCTTCCGGCTCCTTTTCTTTTTTGTCCGTCGGCGCGAAAATACCGAGTCCTTTGAATTCGTCGTCCCATTCTTCCTTCAATTGGTCCGGCGGCAAAAATGTAACTTTTTCCAACGGTTGGAACGGATGGCAACTCGCACAATGTTGCGTGTAAAGGATCGGCCCCTGAATTTTGGGATCGTTTTGCATCAGCGACAGGGCCCCGGTCGGCGGGATTCCGTCCGGCGCGAGGGCCAGTTCGATCGCCCGTTCCGCTTTCACTTCCGCGATTTTCAGGTCCCGTTGATATTCTTCCAAATGCGCGTCGTGTTCATACGATTTGTACGTCATATACGCAATCGAACAGAAAAGGAAGAGCGCAATCAACGCGTTGAGATAATGCCCAATCTTGATCCGACCGATAAACGGAACCAAAAACAGGTAAATCGCAAGGCAGCTCGGGATCACGAAAATCGGAACGTACTTCATTTCGCCCGGGAACCAGGAAAGGGTCGAGAAGTAGTACAGCGCCCGAAACGACCACTCGGGGCGGGCTCCGCCGTAGAAATCGGCCGGGTCCGCCGGGGAATGGAGCGGAGCGCCGACGGTCGACTCGAACGGCAGTTCCGGATTCGGCGCCCATTTCGGATTCATTTTTCCGAGCAGCGGCCCCTGAAACACGAGCAGTAAAACGAGCCCCGTGAACAAAAGGCAACCGAACGCCTGTTTGATCGCTTCACAGGACCAGAACGGAACGAGATTCTTTTCCGAATCGCAACAGCAAGGGATTTTCGACGTTTTTTCCAACTGATCCGACGCATGACAGGCTTGGGTCGCAACGGTTCGAGCCCGAATCGCGAACCATTTCCAAAGCACCATGAACACGAAAAATCCGCCGCCGCAAACGGCAATATGAAGCAATAAAAAGCGGGGGAGCGTCAACGTTCCGAAATCGGCGCCGCCGACGGCGAGCTTGTAAAGCCAAGGCCCGACTTCCGGCAGGAGATTGAGGAAACTGACACGAACTTTCGTCGCCGAAAAGCCGGAAAGTGTCCAAGAGAGCAAATCGCCGGTCACGCAGCAGCCAAGGGTCATTGCGAACATGCCGCAAGCGGACCAAAAGACGAATTCGCGCGGCGTCCGGTACTTTCCATGCAAAAGAACGAGCAACAGATAGACGCCGACCAGCCCGACGAGAACCTGGGCGGAATAATGATGAATCCCGCGAACGAGCCAACCGTAAGGAAGGATGTACTGCATATAAAACACGCTTTCCCAAGCCGTTTGGGCGCTGGGGGCGTAATAAAGCCAAAGTACGATTCCGGTGATCGCCTGGGTCAGAAACGCGAAGACGATCATCGTCGGGATCAGCGAGCAGCAGCATCGGGTTTTCGGCACGGTCCAGTGAGAAACCGTATTCCACAGAGCGACAAGACCGGTCCGGTCATCCAACCATTTGGCAAGGGAGTTCATTGGAGATTCAGCGAGAATTGAGGAAAAAGAGAAACGTTGCCAATATAGCGAAAACAAGGCCGAAAGTAAACCCGCCCTGAAAATCGGGAGAGCGGCAAAAACGGATCGAAGACGTTGAAGATTGACAGTCCGGGGCGGGCAACTATACTCCTGATTTACTCCTGAGTTTTCGCTCTTTTCAATGGTTTCATTATTTTTGCATATCCCATGACCCGACTCGAACTCGCGAAAAAAATCGCCCGGGAAGCCGGTGAACTGACGCTGCAATATTTTTGCCGACCCGACCTCGTCGTCGACCGTAAAGGGGACAAGTCGCCGGTCACGGTCGCCGATCGGGGAGCCGAAGAACTGCTCCGCCGCCGGATCGAGGAAACCTTTCCCGAAGACGCGATCCTCGGCGAAGAGTTTCCGAGCAAAGCCGGAACCAGCGGATACCGTTGGATCCTCGACCCGATCGACGGTACGAAATCGTTCATCCACGGCGTCCCGATTTATAGTACGCTCATCGGCGTTGAAAAAGAGGGAGAAAGCCTGATCGGTTTGATTTCACTTCCCGCTTTGGGAGAGATGCTCTGGGCGGAAAAAGGGGGCGGAACCTGGTGGGAATCTCCCCGGTTTGCCGAACCGATTCGCGCCCAGGTTTCGGAAAAACAACGGCTCGACGAATCACTCTTTTTGGTCAGCGAAGTGATTTCTTTCGACGATTTCGGTCGCCGCGACGTTTACACGCAACTGGAGCGGGATGCGCTTGTGACCCGGACCTGGGGGGATGCGTACGGTTATTACCTGATCGCGACCGGTCGAGCCGAACTGATGGTCGATCCGATCATGAGCCTTTGGGACGCCGGGCCGCTCCTGGTCATCATGGAGGAAGCCGGCGGCGTTTTCACCGACTGGAAAGGAAACCGCACCATTTTCAACGACGAAGGCATCGCTTCCAACGGTCGCTTCCACGACCAAATCATCGAACTGACCCGCCGATTCGAAAAGAAAACCGATTCGGCCTGAAAGGCCAGTGCATAATAACCCAGGGCAACGCTCTGGGAACGGAATCGCCTACAACAATCAATTTCGCCCTGTAAGGGCAGTGCAATATGGCGCAATCGTTGGCTAAAATCGCTCTTCATATCGTCTATGGTACGAAAAACCGCGCACCGCTTTTGAAAAAAAGCATTCGAAATGATCTGTACGCTTACACGGTCGGAGTGTTGAATTCGCTTGATTCCACCACTTTGGCGATCAATGGAACGGAAGATCACGTTCATGCGCTTGTTTTTATGGCGAGAACGATCACGCCCGCCAAAATGATCGAAGAAATGAAACGCGGATCTTCACGTTGGCTCAAAGATCAGGACACAACATTGGCGCAATTCGCTTGGCAGGGTGGGTATGGCGTTTTTTCCGTCAGCGAGTCGCAAATTCCAAGAGTCGTTCAGTATATCATGGGGCAAGAAGAACACCATCGCAAAATTACCTTTCAAGACGAGTTTAGATTGTTGTTGAAAAAACACAACATTGAATTTGATGAACGATATTTGTGGTCGTAATTGCACTGCCCTTGCAGGGCGTAAAAACCCGTGTGGGATTCCGTGCCCCCAGGGCGTTGCCCTGGGTTGTTATGCGTTGCCCTTTCAGGGCGAAAGTCATTATCATCCATAATACTGATTTTTTTCGATCGTCATCGCAAGTTTTCATGCCCCGTCTACAAAAATCGAATCATACTTCCCAAACAACGACCGATCCCGTTTGGCTGAAAACCTTTCGTCGGCGTGTCCGCCAATGGTACGCGAAGAACGCCCGTGAGCTTCCCTGGCGTGGAACCATGAATCCGTACGAAATCTGGGTCAGCGAGATCATGCTGCAACAGACGACCACGGCTGCGGTCGAAGGGTACTATCGCCGTTTTTTGAAACGATTTCCCGATATCCAGACGCTTGCCGCGGCGGACCTTTCGGACGTGTATCGGCTTTGGGAAGGGCTCGGTTATTATCGTCGCGCGGCACATTTGCACAAAGCAGCGGGAGTCGTCGTCGAACGGCACGGCGGCGTCTTTCCCGAGACGTTCGAGGAGGTCTCCGCTCTTCCCGGCATCGGACGGTATACGGCCGGGGCGATTCTCTCCTTTTCGTACGATATACGGCTCCCGATCCTCGAAGCGAACACGATCCGGTTGCACTGCCGATTGCTTGGTGTCAGGACGAACCCGTTCGAAACGGAAACGAACCGCCGACTTTGGACGTTCGCCGCAGAGGTGTTACCGAACAAACAGGTCGGGCATTTCAACCAGGCGCTGATGGACCTGGGCAGTCGCGTTTGTTTTCCGAAACAACCGCTCTGCTTGAACGAGACGGGTCTGCTCCCGCTTGACGCCAAAGTGAATTCGTGTCCGCTGGTCGATCTGTGTCAATGCGCCCGGCTCGGCTTGCAGCGGGAAATCCCGGTTCCGAAAGCGAAGCCGAACGTCGAGGAAACCGTGGAAGTCGCGGTGCTCGTTCGCCGGCGGGGCAAAATCCTGATGATGCGGTATCCCGACGGCGTTCGCTGGGCGGGCCTGTGGGATTTTCCGCGGTGTCACGGCGGTTCCGAAGAAGCGATTTCCGAAACTCTCGGCGAGCTGACCGGTCGCAAGATCACGACGGGCCGCCCGATTTCGACCCGCAAACACACCGTCACGCGTTACAAAATCACGCTCCGGTTCGTCGAAGGAGAGGATCACGGCCCGTTGAACGAGCCGCAATACCAGGTCCGTTGGTTCAAACCGGAAGAATTGCACGAGTTGCCGTTGAATTCCTCCGGTCGAAAATTGGTTTCGGATATCGAAAAGCACTAACGAGAAATTTCGCCCTTATTTTTCCATTTTGCGGACGGAATCGAAAAGGGTTTTGCCCGTGTAGAGTTCCGGATAGGTTTCCGCCGTTTCCCGCAGTTCGCGGACGAGCGCGGGATCCGGTTTTTCGCCGCGATTTTTCATTTTCACGGCAATCACGCCGATCGCTTCGGCGGCGTCGTCACGGACGTCCATCATGTTGT
Source organism: Thermoguttaceae bacterium (assembly GCA_031556015.1). Lineage (GTDB taxonomy): Bacteria > Planctomycetota > Planctomycetia > Pirellulales > Thermoguttaceae > JAVBSX01. The sequence continues at coordinate 168 of JAVBTU010000443.1, read as the reverse complement.
CGAAATCCTTGACGACGCCGAGCAGGATCGGCACGGATTTCGAGTCGCCGAGCCGCCCGAGCGCCGAAGCGGCCGCGGCGCGGTGAACCGGCGTCATCGCTTCGTTGAGGAAAATGTTCGGCGGCGGTGCGCTCCCGAAATCGAATTCTTTCTTTTCGTCCGTCAACG
>JAVBTU010000411.1:0-4718 GCA_031556015.1 Thermoguttaceae bacterium | reverse complement strand
GCGGCGATCTTTGCGATCCTTTATTTTTTCGAACAATCGACCCGGGAAGTCGCCAGACAGTTCGCCGCCCAGCTTGAAACCGCACCGGAAGAAGACATCGAAGAGATTCTCGACCGAATCAGCCGTTTGGGCAAAGCAGGCATTCCCGAACTGGTTCATGCGTTGGCTTCGAATCGCCGGGTCGTCGTGCTCGGCTCGAAAAACGCATTGGAGAAAGAATTCCGGAATTGGAAACAACTCGATAATCGCCAATTTGCCCAGTTTCACTCCATTTTAGCGAAAACGCTCCTGGAAGACCTCGACCGTTTGGGACCGACGTCCCGGTTGGCAGCCGCATCATTCGCCCAGCGAATTCTCCAGACGCTGCTCGCCGCTCCTGCGGAGCGTAAAATCTCGGGCCGTTTGGATATCACGAAAGCGTGCGAGGAAATCCTTCGGAAAACGGAAGGGGAGCGGATCGTCGCCGGAAATCCCAAGCGGCTGGATGAAATGTACACGATCGCCGGAAGCGGCGAGCCGGCCCGGGTTTATCCGCCCGATCCGTTCGAGCAGGAGCTGATTCTCGCTGCCAACGAACGGAACCGCCCGATGTCCATGCCCCGCTCCCCGGTCAAGTCGGAGCGACGCGAGGATTCGTCCGAGTTTTACGATCCGTATTCGAGTCCCCGGGCGGAATTACTCTACGCGGTCCATCGTTCCCGGCTTGATTCCGCGCTTAAGGAGCCGCCTCTGCCGACGGGAGGAAATTTGTACGACCGTCCGCTCGACGCCGCTCAAATCGAACGGCTTACCGGCCTGGAGCGTCTCGCGTTTGAAAACGCGAAACGAAATCTTCAAGGGGCTGAAGAGGATTTCCTAAAGCCCGATTCGCTGCAACGGGCCCAAGTCGCCGAGCGGATCGCTTCACAATATTCGCCGCAAATCGGCGTCCCGCAGCCGGAAGCCGAGGAACGTCTGCCGCAGCTTCCCGCTTATGAAGCGACTCCCCTGAAAGAAATTCCGGACGCGACGCCGATCTATCCCGAGGAGCCCGTGGAGAACACGGCGCTCGGAAAAACGGCATTGGATGAGATTCCGAATCTGCCGACGCCGGATTTGATCCGGCTTTTACAGCATCCGGACCGTTCGATCAAAGCGGTCGCGGAAAAACGTTTGCGGGATCGGGACCGGTTTCAGGACGAACACATCGCGCTCGCTTACCGATTGCACCATCCGGACGCGGAGATTCGCAAAGGGATGATCGACGCGCTGATTCGCACGCCGTCGGTCCAGCCGATTTCCTGGATCATGGAAATGCTCCGCGACAACGATTCCGAGGTCCGTTTGGCTGCGATCACGTTCATCGCGACCTCGAAAGACAAGTCGCTGCTCCAGGAAGTCTTGCACCGGGCCCGAAAGGACGAAGATCCGAAAATCAACGCCCTCATCGAAAAACTCGAACGAATTCAAAGACTTTGAAAACGTGCGAAGTGTTGCACGGGCGTCTTCGACGCTCCGGCTAAACGGTATCACCGCTCAACCGTGATGGTTCCCAAATCGAGCGGCTCGGAACCGGTCGGGCGGAAGCCGGGGAATTCTTTCAGCGGCTTCCGGGGAAACCACCCGCCGGTGCGATGGGTTTCTCCTCCTCCGCCGTTGGCTTTTCCCGTTTCGAAATAGAACGAAATGTCATCATACGGCTCCTCGAATGCCGGAGTTTGGAACTCAATGGAACCGTCCTCTTTCGTCTTGAAATAGGCATTACTCCCAATCGCATTGTCTCGGCGCATATATGATCCGTTAAACTCATAGGAGACGATTTGCACGAACAAAGTGACGTCGGCATTGACCACGGGTTCGCCGTTTTTGTGAACCAGCTTCGCTTTGCACGGGATCGTCGGACGAAGCGTGAGCGTCTTTCCCTCGCCCATCCACTTCGGATCGATCCGCTTGACGATTCCGAAAGCTTTGTCGTTGTCGAGCACGACGAGATAGTTGTCTTGTGGACACAAATCGACGGGCACCGGGTTCGGATCGAAGTCGATGGGGTCATGATCCCACGGAGCGATCGTCGTGTCGTGGAGCGTCGCGATATTCACGTCCAGCGGTCCACAGCTCCCTTTTCGCCAGAACGGAATGTATTTCGTCAACTGAACGACGCAAAAGGAATTCAGCGGCGTACCGTCCGGCTTCACCGACGTCAACCGCAGCGGCGTCGGGATCGTCAAATCGAAATCCTGTTCATTTTTCGGATCGAGTACGATTTTCTTCATCACCGGCTCCGACCACGGGCTTCCGCCGGCGCAGAGCGTAAACTCCCCCGGCCAAAGCGGCATAAGAAATTGCCCGCTCTTATTCGTAACAGTCCCGGTGTTGATCGCGGAATGGTTGCGAACCGTCGGAATATCCGCTCCGAAGGCCGGTTCCACCTGATGAATGACGCCAACCTTTTGCTTCGGAGCCGGCTCGCCATTTTCGTAACGCAAGTTGCCCGAAAGAAAAGTCGTCGGTTCCAGATGAAGCGTGATCTCGTCGTTGTTTTCCTGTGGTGAAATCGCATTCGGACGACTCAAATAAACTTCCGGGACGCGGAGATCTTCTTTGGTATATTGTGACGATTCAGGAGAGTGGTGTCGTGAAGTACATGCCTGGAGGATCGTGTTAGCACCGACCCTGCCTTCCAATTCAAACCGACCATCGTTATCCGTTTGCGTTTCGCCGCTATAGCCGCTGTAGCCGCTGGCAAAACGGTAAAACGGAAAGTAACGATCTCGATAATAGATATTCCCCCCCATATGGACGTAACATTCTTTCGGCGCCGTTCCGTCGGGGAGAAAGACTTGACCATAAAGTAACGTTTTTTTGGCCGATTTATTAGAGACACCACTCGATAACTGGTTTTCAACCGCAACGGCGTAGAGTCGCTGTTGTTCCGTGGGGCGTCGTGTGAACAGGCTTCCGGCGTAAATCGCTCCGACAAACAGTGCGAATATCAATAGCGACACGAAAAACGCGACCGGGCGGCGGTTGACGGCCGGGTTGAGAATGCTCCGGATCCGGAAATCGATCCCGTTTTTCCGGGCCATCGCGACCGCTTCGCCGGGAATTTTCCGGTCGGTGCGTTTCGATTTCAGTTGTGCGGCCAGTTCCAACAGGATGTTCGCGTAATTCTGCGGCGATTCCCCGAGCCGTAGCACGGTATCGTCGCACGCCAGTTCCCGTTCGACGCGCATTCGGTACTCCGCGTACCAAAAGAGCGGATGAAACCAGAAAAACGCCGAAGTGAACCGCTGGAGCAGTTGCCAGAAGAAATCGTTTTTCGCGACATGGGCCAGTTCGTGCGCAAAAACCGCACGCAATTCCTCTTCGGTCCACGACTTCCATTCCACCGGGAGAAAAACGACCGGCTGCAAAAACGAAACGGAAAACGGAACGAGCGCATCCGGATGCTCCATGAGCCGGACCGGGTAGGACACCCCAAGATCGTTTTTGACGCCATTAAAAACCGCGACGGTCTCGGACTCTTTGATGTCGTTGCCGTGCTTCTTCCAACGGTTCGTGGAAAACCAGGAAAAAATGACGCCGAAAAACCGCAGCAGCGCGACCCCGATCCAGGCGAGTAGAAAAATCCATAAAAGTACGGCAAAAACGTAATATCCGGCAGTCGAATCGATTCGGAAAACGAAATTGCCGTATTGAAAGATGACTTTTCCCGGCGGCAAATTCGGCTCCAACGTGACGGCAAACGGCACATTCGAGACGTAAGGCAAAGCGGCCCGGTTCATTACCGGGTCTTCCGGCGTCATGGGTTTCTCGTGCCCCGACCGAAAAACGAAATACTCCAAGGCCGACCGGTCCGTCGTGCTTCCGAAATAAATCGGCGGCAGTTGAGGCGTCACAAACGGCAGGCTCAACAGGGCGAGGATCGTGAAGCACCATACGCCGTAGCGCAGCGCGGCCGAACGTTTTCGCAATACGTAATTCGCAAGCGTCGCAACCAACAGGATCGCCGTTGCGAGAATCAGGATCTGAAAAAAATCGATGTTGATATTCATCTTACTTTTCTCCTCTCTTGCCGGATTGCCGGATCAGTTGCTTGAGTTTTTTGTAATCGCTTTCGGTCAAATCCTCCGCGGCGACGTCGAGCAACGCGGAAACGACCTCGGTCGGGCTGCCGCCGAAAAACGTGTCGAGAAGATTCTTGAGGACCGATTTTCGTGCGGTTTCCTTGGCGACGACCGGACGATACAAATATCGAACCTTCTCCTGCCGATGTTCCAGATACCCTTTTTGAACGAGCATGTTCAACATCGCCCGAACCGCGCTGTACGTCGGCGGATTAGGGATTTCCTTGAGAATATCAGTGACCGACGCTTCCTCGAGCCGGTAAACGGTCTCCACGAGCTGACGTTCCCGCCAACCGAGATTCTCCAATTGCGGATTTTCCTGCGAAATTTCATTCATGGCTGCAAAATCGAATCGGGTAAAAAACAAGAGTGCTGCTTCAACAGCACGTGCTTTCAGAATAGCACGTTTGCGAAAAGACGTCAAGAGTGAGCGTCGGGGCTTGCCCCGGGCACGGTGCGGTGCGCCAGACCGCTAACAAGTTTTGGAATTCTTGGATTTTTCCCGAGCTATCGAATTTTCGACGAACAGATATGGGGATTCTCTCGTAGTAGGAGACGGGACGAAACGGTTTTCGTCTCTTTTTCACTCACGGAGGTCCAAATGTCTCAACC
>JAVBTU010000121.1:0-3898 GCA_031556015.1 Thermoguttaceae bacterium | reverse complement strand
TGGTCGCTGGAAAGCCCGATGTCCAAAAGAAATCCGTCGACTCGCTCGAAGTGAAGCAGCCGCAACGCGTCGGGAAAGTCGCGATAGTCGGCGTGCGCGAACCGAATCGTCGCCAACGGTTCGCCCGATTCCCGTAGCGTCTTGAAATACGTTTCCGCGGCGTCAATCGCTGTGAGATCACGGTCCATCGCGAGAATCGTTCCCGTCGGCCCGACCGCTTGGGCCAACAGCTCCGTATGCCCGCCGGCGCCGAGCGTTCCGTCGACGTAAACTCCTCCCTCTCGCGGCGTCAAGCCGGCGAGAACTTCCTGCGGTAATACGGGAATGTGGAGGGGCATTTTTTGTTAATTATGAATTATTAATTACGAATTATGAATTGAGGGGAAAGGGGAAAAGGGGAAAAGGGATATATCGCTTCATTTATCTCATTTCTCATTTCTCATTTCTCATATTACCTCGCTCTTCGATTGTAGTTCGTCAAGAAGACCGGGTGGATGCTCAGGTTGACGCCGAGGTTGTCGCGGCTGGGGTCGTAGGAAGTTCCGAGCGAGAACGCGAACGATTCGCCCGTCCTGGTAATGGAGAGCGCATGGCCCCTGCTTTCGCCCGCGGTCAAGTCGGAGGAGGTGCCATAGCGCTACGCTTATTTTTCGTTCATCGTGTACTCGACGATCAACTTCAGGTACGTCGCGGTAAAGTATCCTTCGAGCCGGTCGACGCCCAGGTACAAACTTCCGCGACCGGGCCGCTCCGTCAGGGCGCCGAGCCGTGTGATTTTCTGACCGTCCGAGAACACGTCGTAAAGCCCCGAGGAAAGCAGCGCGACGCGATCGCCGACGTGCCAACGGAAATCGTAGTCGATCAGCCCGATCGTTTCGCCGAAATTTTGTTTGTTTTCCGGATAAATATTCACATGCGTATCCAGCGTGATCCAATCGATGATCCGGCGATTCCCCGATTGCCCGCGTTTTGTTTGCCAACGGTTTTTCATTCCGAAGCGGAGCAGCGTCAAATCGTCCGCCAATTCCGTAACGGGCGAGGAAACGTTCCCGGCCAAACCGCTCCGGATCGCGTAATACCGTTCGTCGTATTGGACCGGCACCATTCCGCCGTAGGTCGTCATGGTATAACGCCGCCGGAAATCCTGGACGCTGTAATCGTCCAAGGCGTCATACTGGACAAGTCGATCCCAATCGACGTTCGATCCGGCGAACGACAATTCGCCTTCGAAATCGATTTTATGGGCCAGACCGTTGGCGTACCAGGTTTGGCTGCGGAAGCTCGGCATCAATTTCCACATCGGGAGATTCGCACGAATCCCGGCTTGATAATAGATTCGATCGGCCGTATCGCCGTACATGTCTTCCCCCCAATGCGCCAGTTCGCCCAGCACATACGGGACGAGTCGGACCGGGCCGAGACTGAACGGCAGGTCGACTTCATGTTTCGTCGAAGCGACTTCACGACCGGCCGAGAGCGGTTGACCGGTCACGGGGTCCAGTTCCCACGGGAGGTACGAGAAATAGTTTTCATTGTGTTCCCGGGTCGAGTTCGCGTCGTCCGGCATGGAGGTCGTTTTGAATTGCGCGTACCCGATTTTCGAGTGCTCGTACCAGGTCAGGCGATCTTCCAGGAATGATTGCCCCATCCAAAAATGGTCCGCGCGAATCTGGTTCGTATCGGTTACGAAATCATCGAGCCGGTACGCGCCATAGACGGAGAGCGAGCGGTTATTCGTCGTTTTTTTCAATTCCACGTCGGTCGACGGGTTTTTCAACGTGTCCCACTCCTTCTCGAAATATTGCTGCATGAACGTCCGGTCGCTCATTTTTCCAAGTTCCGCCGCCAAAGTCCAATCGGTTCCCAATTCCTGGCGATGCTTCCAAAGGGCCCGATACCGATAATCGGCTTCCGGCTCCAAATCGCGACGGTCGTATCCGAGATTATCGGTTCCCGAATCGTAAACACCCCAAAAATCGGCCAAACCGGCGCTTGCTCCGGGAAAACAGAAGAAATCGCCGCGACTGTACGTGAAATTCATTCCGTGACCGAGTCCGCGTTTGGACAAATAGTCGAGGCTGAAGTCCCAGGTCGTCCCTTCCGGTTGGTTCTTGATATTGAAAATCTGATACGGATTCCAAGTCGTCCGGATTTCCGTTCCGAACATGCCGCTGTGTCCGACGTTGACGTTGCGAATGTACATGAAAGGATCCTTGTACTGCAAATCGGCGGCCATCCAGGGCCAATACAGTACGGGAACGGGCCCCAGGCAGATCACGTTGTTCTCCGCGACCAGGAGTTGACGCTTCTTGACCATCGGCTGCCCGGTCGTTTGGTCCACGAGCTGCATTCCCGAACGGGAATCGTAAAGCGGTTGACTGATTTCCTCGAACGTCATGACGTTCGACTGAACCCGATACGACGGCTCCCCGAGGCGGCTGGTCGTAACAAACGCGTTTTTCGCCAAAAACTTATTCATCCCCGTCTGCTGGAGCGTTTCGGTTTTCATGCGAATGAGCCCCTCATATCCGGTCGTCGGAGCGAGGAGTTCGGCGTTGAGGATGTATCCGACGTTGTTTTTCACGTCGTAATACATTTTGTCGGCGAAAATCGTCCGGTTTCCTTCCCGGAAAACGATGTTTCCCTCCATGTAAATTTCCAAGTCGATATCCTGGGCCTGCGTCTTTTGCGAACGGTTGATCAGGTCGGAGATATTTTCCGTCCAGATCACGGCCCGGTCCGTGGAAATATCGATCGTATCACCGGTCATGAGCGTTTTTCCCGCTCCGTCCATGGTGATTCCGTTGAGGACGATCGTGATACCGTTTGTAATCAGGCACGTTCCACGGCCCGTGATCGGGTCGGTACTGTACGAGATTTCCGGCTGGCTGTCGCTGCGCCAAGAGAACTCGATGCTTCGGAAATCCGCTTTTCGCCCGTTCGGCAACGCAACCGATTCGGCGGGAGGGGATTCCACATACTGGCGCGGACGATATTTCGCTTTGCCCGGAAAACGCATCAGTTCGGCTCGCGCGTAAATCGGCGGCAATTCGTCGCCGGGAATCGCGTTGCGTTCGACATTCAGACCGACTTCCGAGTTCGTCGCGAACGAACCGTACCATTTTTGATCCTGAATGAGCGCGTCGGTTTTTCCCTGGTTCAACTCGATCGAAAGGGGGCGGTTCGGATCGTTGCTTTCCAGATAGGCGTAAACTTTTTTCGGCGTGGTACTATGGTCGATCCACACGACCGCCTGGGCTCCCTGGATCGTGTCGCTCCCCTGTTTTATCGTGCAATTTCCTTCGAGAAAATAGACCTGGACCTGGTCGATTTGTCGGTCCCAGCCCGATTTGGCCGTGATCGAAATCGGTAAGCTTTCGTTTTGGCGAGGAAAGTAAAGGGTCGACCCGCCGGTCGCATCGACGTTCATCGCGTCGAAGTCGAATTCCTGATTGGGTAGCGGCGCGGAAAACGTCGGCGTTTTAGGAACAGAGTTTTTCCGGCCGAACGAAACGCCGTTCTGTCCGAACGGAACCGGCGCGTTCAAAGGAACCGGCGTCGATTGGGACGGCGCATTTTGTGGAGCGGGATACGCTTGAGCGTACGGCTCGCCCGGGGAGGCGATATATCCCTGGAAACCGGGCAAGTCGACCTGCGCGGTCGGGACCGACGGTTGCGTATTACGCGGCGGCAGGAAATTGTGAACCGACGGCATGTTCGGCAAATGCGGTTTCGGGAGCGACCATTTCGGGGTCGGGGCGGAACCGTCCGGCTTCGATGTTTTCTCCTCGGACTGAACCGACTCGGAAAGGCCCGACTGCAACGAAGTGAAATCGGATTCGAATCCATATTCCTCTTGTTCGGCGGAAAGAGTTTCGGCGAGTGAAAAAACAAGAAG
>JAVBTU010000231.1:0-5407 GCA_031556015.1 Thermoguttaceae bacterium | reverse complement strand
GGTTCGGATTGTTCGGGTTCGGCTGGAGAACGAAGAACCCCTCTCCCTGGATTGCCATGTCGGTCGGCGTCATCCCGTCCTTGACGGTTCCCTGCGTGAAGTCGGTCGTCACGCCGGTCAAATGGACGCCGAGCCCGATCTGTTCCGGATTCGCTCCGGCGTTGGTCTGATAAGGAGCGTTACCGTAGGTATAGGTCCGGTAAAAAATGTCGGCAAAATCGGCGCGGTTCGCCTTAAAACCGGTCGTATTCGCGTTGGCCAAATTATTACCAATCACGTTAATATTCGATTCCGCGGCACTCATCCCCATGCTCGCGGTGTTCAGTGCTTGATTAAGACTTAAGCCCATGATTCGTAGGTTCGAATAATTTCACCCCGCGCTGCTACTTGGGGGTGGTATACTTTCCATTTACCGTGAAAACAAACTTCACCGTTCCAAATTATCGGCAGTCGCGAAATCTAAAATACAGCAAAATGCGAAAATTTCCACATAATCGTTGTTATCAAAAAAAACAGTATATTTAACCTATGCGATCAATTCTACCCAGTTTTCCCGTGCCAGAGGAGATGCATCATTAGGGAGATGCATCATTAGCAAGATACAAACACAACATACTCGGGAGCATTTGCTGTTTAGGGCGAGATTCGCTCGGACAAACAGCCACTCCCGCCCCGAAAGGGCAATGCGTAATAGCCCAGGGCAACGCCCTGGGTTCACGGTTCACGCTCTCTCATGGTCGCCCTGAAAGGGCAGTGCATAAGTGAGGTTTCCACTGCCCTTTCAGGGCGGATTCAAAACCGAACTCAATCTCACCCCCTTTCCGCAAACGCTCCCACATACTCACCAAAGAATCTCTCCATTTTCTATATCGAAAAGTGCCGTTATCGTGTACTCAGAAAAAGTGCTGTAAAAAAGTGTATCATTTTGCACATCACTGTATCAAAACAACACAACGCGACTGTGGAGGCTTTTCGCGTTATAACGAAAGATTACAAAGTAAAGAATGGATTTTTGGGGCGAAATCGAAAAATTCTTGTCGTTTGTTTGCGATATTCCGATATTAACAGTTGGCGAAAATTGTTTTCCGGCGTTGGATCTGCTTATTTCTTTCTAGACGAAAGATGATTCGGATCATTTTTAAAATAATTCAATAAAAATATCAATTGGCACAAAAAGTGCTACCATATAACAATCGGTAGCACCGATGACTTGATGCAAAGCGTGTTCATCTCGAACATGCAAACAGCCGTTTGGATAATTTTGGGAAAATGGCCCGATTACCATTTGCAAAGATTGTCGCTGCAAGTATAATGGATACTGTAGGATTGTGGATGTTTTGATAATGCAGTGGTGTTCCTATTCAGACTTGATGACACACAACCTGATTCCAGGAAGGTTTAGCAGAAAACTTTTTGTGATAAGGGGAGAGATAAAATGAAAATTCGATTCGTATTACCAGCCATTTTGGCGACATGTGTTTTTGCCGTGTTGCCCTTGACCGTCAAGGCGGATTTCTATTCGGCCGCGACGAGTTCCGCTCCGGAAGCCGGGCCGGGAGACCTCGCCGGGGACGTGACGAGCATGTTCGCAGTGAACACGGAAAACGCTCGCAATCTCGCGGACGTCTACGGCAACTGCGTCGAAAACCCGCAGCAAGGAAATTGGCAAGGTGATCCGCGACAACACCAGAGGCAACCCGTCGACTACGATTACGATTCTCCACAGGCTCGCTCGAGTGCTACGCCGACTAATACTTTCGTGAATTTCCCCCCGAACGGTGGAGATCAGGGGGGGCGGAATCGGAACCCAAAAGACCGGGATCGTGAGAGAGAGAAAAATCCCCCGGACGAAGAAGATACCGGTACGACCAACACGCCGGTCACTCCGGAACCCGGAACGATGATCCTTTTGGGGTTGGGGGCTGCCGGTTTGGTCCCGCTCTCCTTCCGAAGACGGAAGACAAATTAAACAAGAAGTTCATTTCTCCCCAAATTTCTGCTGAAAAGGGCGGTTCGCGAACGCGAGCCGCCCTTTTTTTTGCTCTTGGAATTCGAGAAAAAATTTCGTATTCTTCGCGAAATACGTCTCTACGGAATCATTTCCGTTGCACAAGAACCGTCTCCCGCGAAAACCAATATGAAATCCAGAGTTGCGATCCTCGGCCTTTTCGGCGTTCTCCTTGGAATCGTCGGCTGCACCTTTCCCGCGATTTCCGTGCCGAAGAAACTGCCGGGCAGCCAAGCCGTCGGGAAAACGGTCGATCATCTTTTCGGAAGTACCATTACCCCGAAAACCGAAAAAGCGTTCGACGAGGATTTCGATTACACCCAGTTGACGGAAAAGAAACAAAAAAAGCCGAACGTCAACGCCAAAACACCGGACAAACCGGCTTCCCCGGGAAAATCGATCGCGGCTCCTCCGATTCAGGAAAAGGCGGCTCAAGCTTCGAGTTCGGAAGCCACGAATCCCATGAACCCCCTTTCTCAGGATTCCTGGGTCGCCAACGCCGAACTGCGAACCTGGCTGGAGAAGCAGGCGGAAGCGGGTGAAATCCCTTCCGTCCATTCGCTCACGGCCAGTCCGAGCGATCCGAACCGGAAAGCGAAAACCAACATCTACGACGAACTCAACGCAACCGCCGGCTCAAAGATCCAACGGGGAAACTTCACGACCCGGGACAGCGCCGACGCCAAACGGGGGCCGATCTCGCTCTACCGATGGTATCACGGTTCGATCGAAGAAACGACGAATAAACTGCTCGATCCGAAGCAGACTACCCCGGACCAGCTAAACGCCGCCAAATATCAAACCGCCCGACTCCTCGCGGAAAGCCCGCCGAAATCGGTACTTGCGGCCAACTCGGCGATTCTCCTGGCCCGGCTCGGGATCGAAGAAGTCAAGCCGTTTCTGCTCGAAGCGGTCAAAAACGGCAATTTCTCCCCGACGCTCCGTTGTGCCGCCGCGGAAGCGTTCGCCGGATGCAAGGAAACGAAAGACGACGAACTGACCCACCTTTATTCCCTGTATGCCGAAAGCGATACCGAATCCGGTTCGAATGAAAAAGAGAACGGCAAAACGCAATCGGATTTCCATCCCGGCGTTCCCGACCTTGCCGTCGAACTCCTGCAATCGCTGGCCCAGCGCAAAACCCCGACCGAGGATCCCGCTTTCACGACTGCGCTGAAAAGCCGGATTCCCGCGGTTCGATTGGCGGCGACGAAAATCTGGAGAGACCATCCGCCGACGCGGGATTCCAATGGCGTCGTCCGCGGGACCTGCCCCGACGAGCTGCTCGCTTTGATTTCCGATCCGACCGACCCGAGGATCCGGATCGCGGCTATGAACGCGGCGGCCCGCTGGAATCATCCGCGAACGATGCAGCGTCTGCAAGACGGAATCGAAGACACTCAACTGACCGTCCGGCTCGCGGCGGCCGGCGCGATGGGAATCGTCGGCGCCCCCGACGCGGTTCACGAATTGAAGGAACACGTTAATGCGCAATCGCCGAAAATGAGGGCGCAAGTCGCGGCGTCACTTCGAAAACTGGGCGATAAAGACGCTCTCTTCCGTCTCGCCGACGACAAGGCGTCCGAAGTGCGGATCGAAGTTGCCAAAGCGCTCGACGATCCCCGGGCGAACCGAACCGTCGAATTGGCGAAGAAAATGCTCGCCGATCCGAGCGCACAGGTTCAAAAATGTACGATTGAAGCGATCGGCTGTTGGCCGCTGGAACACTCGGCCCCGGTTCTGTTCGGGGAAATGGAGAGCAACTCGCTTTTGAAGCGGGAAACCGCGATGCGAATGCTCGGCAACCTCTGGCAACCGGCGCTGACGTTCGATTACGAAAATCGAAGCAATGAAGCCCGGGCCGAGTCGTTGGCCTCGCTGAAAGACCGTTTTGAATCCGAAGACAAAATCGCGTCTTTGAGTGAGGAATCCGAAGAGATTGACGAACGGTCGTCCGAAACGACGGGGCCGATCCGGCAGGCTTCCTGGAGGAATCCGCGGGAATTGGACCGACTTTCACTCGACAAAGGTTGCAAGGCGATTGCGCTGTACACCGATCCGGAGGCGACCCGGGAAGAGCGGGACCGAGCCCGGGAACAGATGATTGCGATGAAGGACAAATTCCCGTTGGTTGTCGAATACCTGCATTTCACGGAGAAACGGGCGGTTCCCGAAGAAATCTACACGGACATTCTACCGTTGGCCGACGAAATTTTCGAAGCGCTCGAATCGTTGGAGCAGGGCACGGTCTCACAGCGGCGTCGCGCGGCGGACGAAATCCTGGGCAAAGCCCGACTCCATCCTCTTGGGCCGCTCGTCGTTTCGCGATTATGCGATATTGGCGTCATGGAAGACGATACGCTGACCGGGATCTCGCTTTTTCAAATCTTCGAATTGTCGCCGGGTGACTTGGCGGATCGGTTCGCGATCGAATCGCTCGACAGCGACGCCCCGGAAATCCGGCGTAGAGCTTGCGCTCTGCTCGGTCAATCGGAGGAACTGGCGGTTCTGCGAAACCTGTTGCCGATGCTCAATGACACCTCCGTGGAAGTGGTTCGGACGACGCTCGCCTCGCTCGGATCGTTGGCACCGCTCTACTTCGACGACGCGGACGAAGAGGAAATTGATCCGTCGGATACGCGGTTGATTACCGATCCGATTCGCGTGATCCTGATGCGTTCGGAAACGACGCTCCAAATCGCAGCCGCGGTCGCTTTGGTCCAATGGAACGACCCGGCCGGCGCGGAAGCGATTCGACGTCTTTCGTTTTCGCCGGACGACAAGACCCGGCTTGCGCTCGCCCAGGCGATCGGTCGACTCCATGATCCGCGACTGGCCGATGTTCCGATTCGATTACTGGACGACAAACGGGGAAGCGTACGCCAGGCGGCACTCGATTCGCTGCCGAAACTCGTCGGAACCGACCACGGCAACGTGAAAGGAAAAACGTCCATCCCCCTTCCCGACCGCATCGAAGCGTGGAAATCGTGGGGGGCCAAACGATAGATTCCATCGTGGAATATCGCCGAAATCACTTGAGATAGAAACTCGATTTCTCAGGACCGTGGGGAGCGGTCCCCCTGATAAGACTATGAGCTTTCCTTACCATTTTTTGAGACTGGAATGCCGCAATACCTGGCCAGAGATTCTTCGCCGAGAATTGGAAGGCCATGCAACGGTTGAGATAATCGAGGATTTACCGCCAAACGTCTTTCATAGCGACCCCAGACCGCTAACAAGTTTACGATTTGAGTCCGAGCCGCTTGGCGGTGGGGCGGGGATCGGCAAGGCATTTTTCCCGGACTTCACGTAATGTCCGCTCCCCTTTCCTCAGCAATTGCGTCAACGAAACCGCAATGTTCGTGACTATCGTCCATACCGGACCAAGACTGGACCCTC